>CAYYVB010000528.1:0-2031 GCA_964475035.1 uncultured Opitutaceae bacterium
GGCGCACGCCGAGCCGGTGGCGGAACGAGCGCGACTCACACCTCCACCGGCCGCAACGCGCAGCTCTGCGCGGCGCCGAGGCCGCGCTTGAAGCGCGGAAAGAACGCCGCGAGCGCGAACACGACCCAGTCAGCGAGGCCCCCATGGCCCGCACTCCGCCCGCTCCGGCGCAGACGGTTTCGCGGCGCAGGTGGGTGACAACCTCGTTACCGGCAACGTAGCTTCACTAGCGGAGACCGCTTTTTGCCCGCTTGGGCGTAAAGCTCGATTTGTTTGCCTCGCTCAAACGCGCGCGGGGCGAAGGTAAACTCCACACTCTCAACCCATGGCTCCTCATCTTTAATGGAATCTCGATTCAGGCGGCGTATCACTGTCCTTGTTCCGATCTCATCATCTCGCCCCGCGTCGCGTTCATAGAGAGTCACGTCAACCTGGATAGGGCCTCGTCCAACCACGTCTACCCTGATGGTAACTTCATCGTCCTGGCTACAAGTCGCCGGGGCGGTGAGGCCAAGCGAGACCACCCCCCACTGAAACGGATTCGCCACCAAGATAGATGTGACTGCAGTAATCGCAACACACAGCAGGATAATTTTCAGTGGGGTAATGCGATGACAGCGAAGCGTGCTCATGCGAGGTGTGGCAGGCTTTGCGGCTAATCTATTTCCCTCAGTTCCCATTCGCCAGCGCGCAACTGAACGCGAACATTAGCAGGCTGCTGAAAAAGCCCGCGTTTTCGATATAAGGCGTCTCGGTTTGTGCTTTTTCGCGCCCGTGTGCGCTCCCGCGAGGGAGTCTTTGCGCCGGGTTTCGGCGCGGCCCGCATCGTTTGGCGGCGTCTTCGCAGTGTGCGGGCACACTGCGGCCGGTGCGGGCGTTACGCCCGCACCGGTTTCGGTGGTGCGGTGATCATCAGCTTGGCCATGCGCACGAGATTAGCGGCGGCGACGACGTATTGGCCCTGGGCGTGCGTGCGCTCGACGCCGCGATAGCGGCTCTTGCGGAAGCAGCCGGTGGTCTTCGCCCAACCAAAGATTTCCTCGATGCGCTTGCGCAGCTTCTGACTGATCGCATGTGCGAGGGTGAGCAGCACGTGCAGCGTCTTCTGGCCGTCCTTGCGCGCGCAGTGCGGGACGATGTCGTGCTCGCGGACGCCGTTGACGAACTCGCGCGTGTGGTAGCCTTTGTCGGCGCCGACGCTCTTCGGGGTGAAGCCGCGGTTCTGCAACTCGACCATCTGCTCGACGGCCACCGCCGACTCGGGCGCACCGACGGCGGGCTTCACCTCGAAGAGCACGCACAGGCCGTGGCGGTTTTCCATCGTCGCGTGGCCGGCGAAGCACAACCGTGCCTCCTTACCGGGGCCTTTGCGCACGAGCTTCGCCTCGGAATCGGTCGTGGACTCGTGTGTGTCGTTGGAACGTTTTTGTCCTTTGAAGTCCATCCACGTATTGCCGCTGCCGGGACCGCCGTCGCTGCCTTTGGGCCGGAAGCTCTTCATCGAGGCCCACGCTTCGATCAGCGTGCCATCGACCGAGAAGTGATCGTCCGAGACCCAGCCGTGGCGCCGGGCCAGTTCCACCACCTCGGCGAAGAACAGGTCCGCCACTTCATGCGTGAGCAGTCGCGCCTGATTTTTGCTGAACACGGTGGCGTCGAAGACTTCCTCGTCCAACGGCAGGTCCACGAACCAGCGGAACATCAAGTCGGTTTGCAGCCGCGCACAAAGCTGGCGATCGGAGCGCACCGTGTAGAGCGCTTGCAGCACCTTGGCCTTCAGCAGGGTTTCCGGCGGGATCGAGGGCGCGCCGTCCTTGGCGTAGATCTCGTCGAAGTGCGCGCTCATCTCGTGCAACACCTCGTCGCACATCCGCTTGATCGTGCGGATCGGATGATCAGTGGCGATCATCGTCTCGACGTTGATCAGGCTCACGAAACTCGGCTGGGAAGGACGTTGACCACGCATGTCGCATGCTTCGACGCAGCGTGCCTCACTTCGTTCAATCGAGAACGGACTTTTTCAGCAGCCTG
>CAYYVB010000529.1:0-2029 GCA_964475035.1 uncultured Opitutaceae bacterium
CCTGTGGGCCCTGCTCCGAGATTCACTTTGATCGGATCGGGGGTGGGCGTGACGATGGCCGCGATGATGAAGAAGACCACGATGGCGTGGCGGCGGTATTTTCTCAGCGTCGCGACCTGCACCAGGCCGATGTAGGCGGCGAGGACGATGAGCAGTGGAAACTCAAACGAAGCGCCGACACCGAGCACGAGCCACATCAGCATGCTGTAGTATTTATCGGCGGTCCACAGCACCTGGTAGCCGAGCATCTCGTTCAGCTCGAACGCGACCCGGATGGTGCTCGGCACGAGGAAAAAGTAGCTGAATGCCGCGCCGGCAAGGAAAAGCAGGAAAGCCGCGAACGCGGTCGGAAGCAGCACGCGCAACTCGCGTTGCGTGAGCGCGGGGGCGATGAATTGACCGAGGAAGAAAAGGAAGAAGGGGAGCGAAAGGATGAAGCCGCCCGTGATGCAGATGCTGAGGACGACGCTGAAGATCCCCATCGGGCTGTTCGTCACCAGTTCGGTCTTGAGCTGCGGATATTGCGCGCGGATTTCCTCGAGCGGGTAGTTCAGAATGAACGCAAAATCCCGCATGAAATAAGCGATCACGCCAACGATGAGGGCGAAGACGACCGCGCATTTGATCAGCGTGCCGCGCAATTCCTCGAGGTGATCGAGGAACCCCATCGGTTTCTCCGGTGCCGACGCGCCGGCCGAGGCGAGCGTTTCCTGCTCGTAGAAATCGGGGTCGGGGGTCGACGTGCTCACGGGGCGCAATGGGATGCAGGTTTGCTCGCACGGCGCAATCCCGCGCTCGCCGGCGCACAAACCGTGCGCAAGGTCGGGAAATAACCGCGGCGGTTTCGCGCTTCGCGCCGGGCGCCGGCGCGCCTAGGCTGCCGGGCATGATCCCCGACCTGCTGTGGCACTGGCTGGAATCCTCCACCCTGCTCCGGCTTTTCCTCATCATCGCGCTCGGTTACCTGCTCGGCGACCTGCGCCTGCCGGGCGGCTTCCGGCTCGGCGTCGCCGCGGTGCTGTTTGTCGGACTCGCTTTCGGGGCTTGGCATCCGACCTTGCGCCTGCCGGAGGAGATCCAATCGCTCGGGCTGGTGCTTTTCGTCTATTGCATCGGCCTGCAGGCGGCGGCGGGATTCTTCGGCGCGCTGCGGCGCGACGGCCTCCCGCTCAACGCCGCGATGGTCCTCGCGTTGCTCGCGGTGTTCGCCCTCTGCTGGGCCTTGGGGCGAACCGGCTGGCTGCCGACGGAGATCGTGACCGGCATCTTCTGCGGCGCGCTGACCAACACGGTCGCGCTCGGCGCGGCGACTGAGGCCGCGGCCCACCTCGGTCTCGCACCAGCAGCGATTGACTTCGTCGTGCTCGGCTACGGCGTCGCCTACCCGCTGGCGATCCTCGTCGTGCTGCTGCTCATCCAGGTGCGCGCGGCGCTCGCGCGAGCCGGCGAAGCGATCACGACGCCCGAGGGGCCGGTCTCGACGACGATCGATGTGCTGCACACCGCGCGCGCGGGCGAAATCATGGCCGCGCACGGCGTCGTGCTCACGCGCGTGCGACTGCCCGACAACGCCGTGCACCTGATCACGCCCGGGACAGAGCTGCCGGCGGGCGCGCTGGTCGTGGCCGTCGGGGCGCGCGAACGGTTGCAGGCGGCGACGGCGGCGCTCGGACGCGAGAGTTCGACTCTGCTGCACGAGGACCGCAGCGGCTACGAGATCAAGCGCTTCCTCGTCTCGAACGAGGCCATCGTCGGCCGGCCCCTGGGCGAACTTGGCATCGAGGCGGCGGGCGGCGTCGTGAGCCGTTTGCGGCGTGGCGACGTGGAGCTACCCGTGACGGGCGACACCGTGCTGCAACTCGGCGACCGCGTGCGGGTAGTGTCGACCCGAGCGCGGCAGAAGGAGCTGGAGCAGTTTTTCGGTGATTCTCTCACGGTTGCGAGCGAGATGGGATATCTGAGTTTCGCCGTCGGCATCGTCGGCGGTTTGGCGATCGGACAGCTGCCGATTCCGTTGCCCGGTCTGGAG
>CAYYVB010000530.1:0-2023 GCA_964475035.1 uncultured Opitutaceae bacterium
CGCGGCGGAGGAACTCGGCCTCGCCGTCCTTGAGGGAGATGGAGTTGACGATGCCTTTGCCTTGGAGGCAGCGCAGGCCGGCCTCGAGCACGGACCACTTCGACGAATCGAGCATGATCGGCACGCGGCAGATCTCGGGCTCGGCGGCGATGAAGTTGAGCAGGCGCACCATCGTGGCCTCGCCGTCGATCAGCGCCTCGTCGACGTTCACGTCGAGGATGTTGGCGCCGGACTCCACCTGCTGGCGCGCGATGGCGAGCGCGGCGGGCCAGTCGCCGGCCTTGATGGCTTTGGCGAATTTCGGCGAACCGGTGATGTTGGTGCGCTCGCCGACGACGATGAAGGTGGAAGCAGTGTTACTCACGCGAAGAAAAATTCTGGATGAAATCGGTCACGGCTTCAGGCGCGTGAGAAATCCCAAACGCCAATGGTCCAAACTCCAAAGCAGAGTGCCGAGGGTGAAGAGATCATTGCAGCGGGTTTGGCGTTTGGAATTTTGGCGTTTGGAGTTTTGCGCTCGCCGTCAGGCGGGCGTCTTCAGGCGATCGACAGCGGTTCGAGACCGCTGAGGCGGAGGGGGCGCGCCTCCGCGGGGGCGGGGAGCGGGCGCGGGTTGTATTTGCGCACGGCCTTGGCGATGGCGGCGATGTGCGCGGGCGTCGTGCCGCAGCAGCCGCCGACGAGGTTGAGCCAGCCTTCGGCGGCGAAGTCGGCGAGGACGGACGCGGTCTGCTCGGGCGTCTCGTCGTAGCCGCCCATGGCGTTGGGGAGGCCGGCGTTGGGGTAGCACGAGACGGGACACTCGGCGTGCTTGGCGAGTTCCTCGACGTAGGGGCGCATCTGGGCGCCGCCGAGCGCGCAGTTGATGCCGACGCAGAACGGGTGCGCGTGGCGGATGGAGTTGTAGAACGCCTCGGTCGTCTGGCCCGAGAGCGTGCGGCCGGATTGGTCGGTGATCGTGACGGAGACGAACACCGGCAGGTGGCCGCCGAATTCCTCCCAGACTTGGTCGAGCGCGAAGAGGGCGGCCTTGCAGTTGAGGGTGTCGAAGATCGTCTCGATGAGCAGAAGGTCCACGCCGCCGGCCACGAGGGCGCGGGCCTGCTCGGCGTAGGCGGCGACGACCTCGTCCCAGGTCACGGCGCGGTAGTCCGGGCGGTTGACGTCGGGCGAGAGCGAGAGCGTGCGGTTGAGCGGGCCGAGGGCGCCGGCGACGAAGCAGCGGCGGCGGTATTTCTCCTCGGCACGGCGCGCGGCGCGGAGGGCGACTTGGGCGGCGGCGGCGTTGATCTCGGTGACGAAGGTCTCGGCGCGGTAGTCGGCCTGCGAGATGCGGTTGGCGTTGAAGGTGTTGGTTTCGACGATGTCGGCGCCGGCCTCGAAGTAGGCGTAATGGATGTCCTCGACGATCTGCGGCTGGGTGAGGCAGAGGAGGTCGTTGTTGCCCTTGAGGTCGTGCGGGTGGGCGGCGAAGCGGTCGCCGCGGAACTGCGCCTCGGTCAGCTGGTGGCCCTGGAGCATCGTGCCCATCGCGCCGTCGAGGAGGGCGATGCGTTGCGCGAAGAGGTGGCGCAACTCGGCGGCGGCGGTCGATTGGCGTTGGGTGAGGGCGGACATGAGAAATTGGCGGGTGCGGAATGAAGAGTGAGGAATGACGCGGGCGCAGAACTTCCGCGTCATCCGTCGTATCGATGCATCAAGATTCGTTGATATGTGGATTGCAACACCCGCTTTTGCCCCGCGGGCGCGTGGGCGGGAGATTTATGACAAGGGCGTCGGCGGGCGCCGGAGCGCGCAGGTAGGGCGCAGACTCTCTCTGCGTTGCGAACGTCGCCGCACGCGCGGATCGACCAGCCCCGTCGCCGGATCGGCGGTTGTCAGCCGGGCGAACAATCCATGCGCAGAGAATGGGGTTGCGTGTGGCCGGGTGCGGCGGGTTCGCTGCGTGCGATCCTGGGTTCTTTATCACGTCAACTTGGCAGACGCAGGGAAGGCCGTGCAAACCGGCCACAGTTGCGCTGCG
>CAYYVB010000531.1:0-2022 GCA_964475035.1 uncultured Opitutaceae bacterium
TCGATATCCCAAGTGCTTTTGCGCCTCATTGAGGCCATTCCCCTCTGAAACCGTCACACAAATAGGTGTTGTCATCCCGGGAACGAGGGGCAAAAAGCTCCCCCGACCCAGCCCAGCAAACCACTCCTTAATGGCCATATCTTCTCCTCCCGGCGGCACACGCCCGCCATACAGTCGCGACCGCGACCCCCGCCGCCAGACCGACCCGTTCGCGCACATCAAGCGCAACCTCCGCATCAAGGCCCCGCAGATCCGCGTCATCAGCCCCGAGGGCCGGCAATTGGGCATCATGGACACCGCCGCGGCCTACAAGCTGGCCCAGCAGTTCAACCTCGACCTCGTCGAGATGGCGGCCAACGCCAACCCGCCCGTCTGCCGCATCATGGATTTCGGCAAATACGTCTACGAGGAGCAGAAGAAGCACCACCACAACAAGCCCGCCGGCGCCAAGCTCAAGGAGATCGAGTTCACCGTCCGCATCGAGAAGCACGACTTCGAGACCAAGGTCCGCCACGCCGAGGAGTTCCTCGACCACGGCAACAAGGTGAAGCTGCGCCTCAAGTTCCGCGGCCGCGAGATGGCGCACACCGAGATGGGCTTCGACGTCATGAACCGCGCCCTCAAGGAGCTCGAAACGATGGGCCACCCCGATTCCCAGCCGAAGCTCGCCGGCAAGCAGATCAACGTCATGCTCAGCCCGAACCCGGCCAACAAGCGCAAGCCGAAGTATTACGTGCGCGAGGCGCATCCTCCGGCCGATCACGACGCGTCCGAACAGCCCAAGGGCTGAGGCGGCGCCCGCCGCCATGCGCGTCCGCCTCCGGCGCTCCGCCCTCTGCGCCGTCCTCGCCTGCCTGGGGACCGCTGATATCGCCGCCCAAGTCCGCGCCGCGCCGACCCGACCGACCGCTGCGGCCATCGCATGGACCACGACGCGCATCCGCCAGCAGGAATTCGTCGACCTTCGTGAAGTCGGCACACGCCTGCACTGGACCCCGCGCTGGGACGCCGCCGCGCGCCGCCTGACCCTCACCGCCGACGGACGCACCTTCGTCTTCGCGGCCGACCAGCGCGACGCCTACCTTGACGGCATCCGCATCTTCCTCGGTGAACGCGTCACGGCACACCGCGATTCGCTCTGGGTCTCGCGCGACGACCTCGTCAAGACCCTCGCCCCGCTGCTGCATCCGACCGGTCAGTCGCTGCGTTTCCCCGCGCCGCCGCGGCTCATCGTGCTCGACGCCGGCCACGGCGGCAGCGATCCCGGCAAGCAAAACGCCAAACTCGGCCTTAATGAAAAGGACATGACCCTCGATGTCGTGCTCCGCCTGCAAAAGCTCCTCGAGGGGCGCGGCTACCGTGTCCTGCTCACACGCAAGGACGACACGCGTTTCGCCAACAACCCGCTCATCGACCTGCAGCGTCGCGCCGACTTCTCCAACCAGGCTGTCGCCGACCTCTTTCTCAGCATCCACTTCAACGCCGTCGACCCGAAGGACGCCCAGCGCGTGAAAGGCACCGAGACTTATGTGCTCACGCCTGCCGGGATGCTCTCCACCTCCGACGAGAAGAAGGACGAGCTGACCGACCGCACCTTCCCCGGCAACCGCAACGACCTGCCCAACGTCCTGCTCGGTTACCACCTGCACCGTCAGCTCGTCACCGACCTGAAGACCTCCGACCGCGGCTACAAGCGCGCGCGCTTCGCCGTCCTGCGCTTCGTCGAGGCCCCGGCCGCACTGCTCGAGGCCGCTTATCTCTCCCACGACGCCGAGGCCGCGCGCGTCGGCACGCCGGAATTCCGCCAGCAGATCGCCGAGTCCATCGCCCGCGGCGTCGACGCCTACGCCCGAGAGCTGGCGCTGATCACGAAAACCTCTGAACGTTAGTTGGAGAAGCCGCAGCGGCTCTCTGGATTTCAAGGATTCGCGCAAGAAAGCGACCGGCTGAGTGCCCTGGGTGAAACGGGTCTGCCGCATACGCGTGCTGCGTGCCGTCGCAACAATACGCCAGCAATAGGAT
>CAYYVB010000532.1:0-2017 GCA_964475035.1 uncultured Opitutaceae bacterium
CGACATTTCGCACCGCGTCCTCGCGAAGGCCCGCGCCGGCATCTACCGCGGCGAGTCGGTCGGCGCGCTGCCCGCCGCGCAGGTGAAGACCTATTTCCAAAAAGGCGTCGGCCCGCAGGAGGGCAATTTCCGGATTCGCGACTTCCTGCGTGCACAACTGACGTTCCGCCAACTCAACCTCCTCGATGGCGAGCCACCCTTTCGCGATCCGTTCCATGTCATCTTCTGCCGTAACGTCATGATCTATTTCGACCGACCGACCCAGGAGGAACTCGTCAACAAACTCACCCGCCGTCTCGTCCCCGGCGGCTACCTGCTTGTCGGCCACTCCGAGAGCCTCACTGGCATCCGCCATTCGCTCCAGATGGTCCGTCCTGCCATCTATCGCCGCCCGCCCGCCTCGTGACATGAGCAACCCGCGCAAGATCCGCGTCCTCATCGTCGACGACTCCGCCGTCGTCCGCAAACTCGCCAGCGATGCGCTCGCGAGCGACCCCGACATCGAGGTCGTGGGCACGGCCGTCGACCCCTACATGGCGCGCGACAAACTCCGCGAACTCTCGCCCGACGTTCTCACGCTCGACCTCGAGATGCCGCGCATGGACGGCCTCACGTTCCTCCGCCTGCTGATGGAGCGCCGGCCGATGCCTGTCATCGTCATGAGCTCGCTGACACAGCGCGGGTCGGAATACGCCCTCGAGGCGCTGCGCCTCGGCGCGATCGATTTCCTCGGCAAGCCGAGTGGCTCCTACTCCTTTGGCAACCTCGGCCCGCAACTCATCGCCAAGGTCAAGACTGCGGCCGCCGCGCGGGTGCGCGCTCTCGCCCCATCTCCGGCTCCACCGCCTGCGGCCGCCACGCCCACTCCCAGGCCCCAGGGAGGCAACGCCCCTCGCCCGGCCGTCTCGCCGTTTCGCGCTGCGGCGCCGAAAGCCACGATCGATCCCGCGCGCCTGCGCCAGCTTGATCCGCGCAGCGTGATCTTGCTTGGCGCCTCGACCGGCGGCACCGAGGCCCTGCGCGACGTCCTCACCCATTTGCCCGGCAACCTGCCCGGCATCGCCATCGTGCAGCACATCCCCGCGATGTTCTCCAAGGCCTTCGCCGACCGCCTCAACACGCTCAGCGCCCTGGAGGTGCGCGAAGCTGTCGACGGCGACCGCCTGGCGCCCGGCCGGGCGCTCATCGCCCCCGGAAATTTCCATATGATGCTCCAATGGGCCGGCGACCACTACCGCGTGCGCGTCGTGGATGGCCCGCCCGTCTGGCATCAGCGCCCCGCCGTCGACCTGTTGTTTAAATCCGCCGCCGATTGCGGTGCGGCCCCGCACGCTGTCGCCGGCATCCTCACCGGCATGGGCAAGGACGGTGCCGAGGGACTGAAAAAGCTCCGTGATCGCGGGGCGACGACTTTCGCGCAGGATGAGGCCTCCTGCGTTGTTTACGGCATGCCCAAAGCGGCGTGGGAATGCGGCGCCGCGCAGATTCAGGTTCCGCTCGACCGCATCGCCCCTTACCTTGTCGGGCGCTGCGAAGCCTCCCTCCACTCCACCCCTGCCTCCGCCCTCGGCGGTTGAATCATGCCTGAAGCCGTCAACCAATCCCCCGCCATCCTCATCGTCGACGACGAACCCATCGTCCTCGGCGCGTTGAAGGAGACGCTCGAACGCGAACGTTACCAAGTCGTCTCGTGCACCAGCCCGATCAAGGCCTTGGCCATCCTCGAGGAGCGCGACTTCGCCGTCATCATCTCCGACCAGAAGATGCCCGAGATGCTCGGGCTCGATTTCCTCATCGAGAGCCGCCGCCTCCGCCCGCACGCCTCGCGCGTGCTCATCACCGCCGTCCTTTCGCTGCCGACCATCGTCGACGCGATCAACAAGGGTGAAATCTTCCGCTTCGTCGCCAAGCCCTGGCTGCGCGAGGAACTCCTCGCCACCGTCCGCAACGCCATCCAGCGCCACGACCTCGTCACGCACAACGAGGTCCTCATGGCGCAGACCCAGCAGCTCAACGC
>CAYYVB010000533.1:0-2007 GCA_964475035.1 uncultured Opitutaceae bacterium
AATCGAGGCCGAACTTCGCGCAGACCGCCGCCGTCGCCACGCCGTGCTGGCCGGCGCCGGTCTCGGCGATGATGCGGTGCTTGCCCATGCGCCGGGCGAGCAGGGCCTGGCCGAGGGCGTTGTTGATCTTGTGCGCGCCGGTGTGGAGCAGGTCCTCGCGCTTGAAATAGATCTTCGCGCCGCCGCAGTGCGCGGTCAGCCGCTCGGCAAAATAGAGTTCGGTCGGCCGGCCGGCGAACTCGCGCAAGTGATGCCGCAATTCCGCCTGGAACGTCGGGTCGACCTTCGCCGCGGCGTAGGCGGCGGTGAGTTCGGCGAGCGCCGTCATCAGCGTCTCGGGCACATAGACGCCGCCAAAGGCGCCGAAGTGTCCGCCGGCGTCGGGCCATTGTTCCGGCGCGGAAGCGGCGGCGGCGGACGACGGGACGGGGGACGGCGGCACGGACATGCCCAGACGGGAATTCCCACGGCAAGGAAACGCAATTTCGTTTTGCCGGTGCGCGTGTCATCACGCGCGGCGGCCCTACCGGCGCGAGGGCCGGGGGGCGCGTTTGGGGAGCGCGGCCGGCGTGTCGGGCGGGAGTTTGGTGAGCAGGGTCATCACGACCTCGCGGGGAAAGGTCAGCACGTTCACGACGCTGGCGACGGAGTCGACGGTCTCGAAATCCCGGGAGGCGAAATCGATGGCCGAGATGCGCGGATAGACTTCGCCGGCGGGTTGGCGACCGTGCTTCTGCCAATGCAAGGCTTCGAGCGGCGCACCGCAGACGAGGCCGGCGGCCCAGAGCGTGGGACCGTCGACCGACTCGGCGAGCACCGGGTCCTGACGGTAGCGCTCGTGGAGCAGGCGGAAAAATTCCTCGTGCGGGTGCTCGATGAGGGACTGGGCGATGAGATTGGCGCGCTCGGAGTCGGTCGCGAACGCCAGCAGGCGACGGAACGTGGCCCGTGCCGCCGCCTCGTCCCGCATCTGTTGTTCGAGCGCATACTGGGCCCGCGTGGCCCGAAACTCGCCGAGCAACGGCCCGTAGTAATCGAGCAACACCTGCGCGCCGATCGGCTCGCCGAGTTCGGCCAGGCGGGCGACCTGTTGCTCCATGTAAACGGGGTTGAGCGGCCCGCTGAAGGG
Source organism: uncultured Opitutaceae bacterium (assembly GCA_964475035.1). Lineage (GTDB taxonomy): Bacteria > Verrucomicrobiota > Verrucomicrobiia > Opitutales > Opitutaceae > Didemnitutus. Next base: position 1,130 of record CAYYVB010000533.1, read on the forward strand.
ACGGCGCAGCAGCTCGAGTCCGCGCTCGCGCCGGCCGAGGCCGATCTCCGCCTCGGCTTCGAGGAGCAGACGGGCGAAGGGTGAAAGCGAACCGAGCGGCGACGTCTGTTCGCGCACGAAGGTCGGCGCGAGGTTGCCGGCGCGCACGGCGAAGAGGAGCGAGCGCACCCAAAGCGACGCGCGGTCGGGGTCGGCGAGCGCCATCTCGAGGCTGTGCGCGGCCAGCCGGTCGTGGCGCAGCAGCATCAGCAGCGTGTCATGATAGACGACGGCGGTGCGGTAGGCGTGCTCGGGCGAGTTGCGGCGGAGCTGGGCGAAGATCTCGTCGGCGAAGAGATGGCTGCCTTGAAACATGGTGATCTGCCCGACCAGAATTGTCGCCGGGTAGTGGTTCGGGTCGCGCTCGCGGGCACTCGCCAGCGCCAGAAAGGCCTCGTTGAGCCGCCCCTCCTGCATCGCCGACATCGCGTGCCGGAAGAGGCGCTCAGCCTGAGCGGTGCGGATGCGGGACCAGTGACCCGGCCAGGCGACATCGGTGACGCGCACCGGCAGGTCTGTGCCCCAGCGGAAGAACGCGAATACCGCCACGCTGAGCGCCAGCCAGACCGCGAGCAGCGAGCCGCCGGCAATGAGCGAGGCCCGGCCCCAGAAGGGACGAACTTCAGGAGCACGCACCGAGCAGCGCCAGCCGTCGGGGGTCTGCACGAGCAGCGGACAGAGCGGCCGGAAGCGGCCGGGACGGTGCCATTGCATGACCACATCGCAGCGCACCAGGCCGAGCTTGGCTTCGTCGCTTTCGTTCTGACAGGGCGCGTGGCCGTGACAGCCGGCGCGGCGGAAGCGATGCTTGCGCCAGTTCCAATAGAGGAGCGCGTGGG
>CAYYVB010000534.1:0-1998 GCA_964475035.1 uncultured Opitutaceae bacterium
CAGACATAGATGTTCAGCTTGCCCTTGTAGCTCGCGGCGGCGGGCTGCTCTTTGATTTCGGCTTTCATGCGTTCCTCCGGGTATGACAGTGCTTCACAGCGTTGAGCGTATCAACGGCGCTTATTCCGCAGCCGCGCGGTGCTGCTCGTTCCAAAGCCTCAGCAGTTCTTCTTTGGCGTCGCGCAGTCGCGAGTTCCCCGGCACCGCATCTTGCAGTCGCTCGATTTGCGCGATGATCCGGTCAAGCTTCTTAAGCTGCGTCTTGGTCATGGCCTATCCTGTTGCCAGTGCTGCATCACTTCGGGTCGGGTTTAGCTTCGTGCCGGACGCAGGATTCATTCGCCCTGCGCCAGGTGATCATGCCGTTCGGATCGCGGCAGGGCGCGCAAGCGGCGTTGCCGGTCCAGAGCGCGCAAGTCGCGCATTGCGGTTTCATTTCGCTTCTCCTTCATTGCGTGCATCAAGCTCGTCGACGGCCCGGCGGGCGAGGAGGCGCACTATCTCGACGAGCGCTTGCTCGGGCGGCGCCGAGGCTGCCGCCGGCGGCCGCTGCGCGCGGTCGCCGACGACGAGCTCGAGGCGCGCGCCCGTTTTCATCAGCAGCCCTCGGCGGCGGCGACGTCGATCGCGCGGGGGCGGCCGTGGCGCGTGGCCACCGACTTCGCGTCGGCGGCTAGGCGTCGGCCGTAGTCCGCGATCGTGTGCAGCGCCTCGAGGACCTTCTGATCCTCGCTGCGCGGGCCGGGCGTTCCGGCGGCGAGCGCTTGCAGCATCTCGGCGGTCGGTACGATCGCGGCCAGCTTGGCGACGGTGTAGGCCTGCAGCGCGTGCAGGCGCCACACGTGCGGATCGTAAACGCGCGTCGAGGGCGGGGCCGGCGTAGCGCCTTCGCGCGAAGCAACAGACGGAGAATTATCGTTCATGGCCGCTACTCCGCCGCCACGGCCGGCGCCGCGGCCTTGTCGTTCGCGGCCGGCGTCTTCTGCCAGTCGCGGGCGCCCTTGAGTTCCGGCGCTTCGGTCGACGACGTCGGATCGATCGCTGCGGCGAAGCCGTAGGCGAAGAAGCTGCCTTCGAATTCGAGCACGACCAGGTCGGGTTGTCCCGCCGCTGCCGCGCGCGGGTTGCGTTCGGGCGCAAGGTACGCGCGTACGATCCGCGCCATGTCGATGCTGTGGCGTGGCGCCGCCTTCAGGCCCTTGAGCTCGGGCACGGGCAGCGGCTGCGTGGCCCCGGCCGGCAGCTTGACGGCGAGCTTCTCGGTCAGCGGCGCGGACGCCACCGAAGGGTGGCTTACGGGAGAAGCCAGGGGCTTCTCCAAGCGATCGCTCTGGCGATCGCCCTTGTCGGGCGCCGCGATCGGTCCCGACGGGGCCGCCGGGCCCGCGGCGCTTTTCGTCGGCGCCGCCGCCGGCGGAAACAACTTCGCCTGTATAGCGTCGAGCTTTTCGACGAGGGCCTTGCGCGGCTTCGACTCGTTGATGCGTCCGACGATTTGCGCAACGTCGCGGAGCCAGGCGCGCGCGATCGGGTCTTCGGCCTTCGGCGGGATGTCGAGCACCACGGCAAAGGCGCGCGCGGCGGCCGTCTCCTGCACGTTCCACCGTTGATCGGCGGCGCCGGTTTTCAAGATCGGCTCCTCCAGCGCCGGCCGCCCCTTGACCCGGATCACGTAGCCGCCGGCGTAGATGGTGCCGTAGACATTGTATTCGCCGTCTTTCTTGCCGATCGCCACGGTGCGGGCGACGATCTCGATCACCTCGCCTTTGAATCGGCCATGTTCTTCGTAGATCTCGAGGTCCTTCACCTTCGCCGGCCACTCGTAGACGCCGGCGGCGTTCGGCGTGGGGTAGACGATCTTCCGCTCGTGCGAGCGGTAGGGCGCCATCAGGCGCGCGCGCTCCGCCTTCCGCTTCGCCGCGGCCTTGGGGTTCGCCTTGTCCGCCTCGCGCTGGTCGTGCGCGGCCTTCACCGATTCGGCGCGCCGGCGGATCCAGT
>CAYYVB010000535.1:0-1291 GCA_964475035.1 uncultured Opitutaceae bacterium
GAACTTCACGCGGCACGCGCAGACGCGGACCTTCACCCGGGCCGCGGGGAACGGCCAGGTCCTGCGCAGCGATGCCGCCGTTCCGATCCTGCATCGACCGAGATCAGCGCAGCAGCTCTTCGATCACCGGACGCACCGCGGCGAGCCAGGCCTCCTGTCCGGCCGGCGTGATATGCACGAGGTCGTCGCGCAAACGGTCGGTCGGCGCACCGTCGGCGTCGACGAACAGCCGCCGCAGGTCGAGCAGCCGCATGCGCTCCCCGTCGACCAGCTCGGGCAGCATCGCGTAGAGGGCGTCGATGGTCATGCGCTGCGAGGAGCCCGCGGCGCCGGTCGGGAAGGGGCCGCACAGGACGACCCGCGCCTGCGGCTCGTGCGCGCGCAGCGACGCAAGCACGGCGGCGATGCCGGCCCGCACCTCTTCCGCGGTGTGCTGCGCCGCGACGACGTTGTTGACGCCGATCTGCAGCACGACGACGCGCGGATCGAAGACCGCGAGCGCGCCGTGCTCGATGCGCCAGAGCACGTGCTCGGTGCGGTCGCCGCTGAGGCCGAGCGACACGGCGCCGATGCGGCCGAAGGCCCGATCGAAGGCGCGCTCCCCGTCCGCCGCGGCGAAGCGGTTCTCGGCGCCGGTCAGGCCCTGCGTGATCGAGTCCCCGAGGAACGCGACCGGCACCGGCCGTACCGCGACAAGCTGCTTCATGCGCTCGACCTCGGCCGACCACGAGCCTGCGGCGTAGCCGGCGCCCGCGCGGTACTCGGGGGAGCGCGCGGGCGTGGCGCTCGGCAGCGCCGGAAAGCCCGCGGCGCGCAGCACGTGGCGCAGCAGCGGATCGACCGGGTCCAGGCCGTGCGGATGGTGGCCCGCTCCAGGCTTGCGCCAGACCTGCACCGGGCCACCGAGCTCCGCGTAGCGCTGTGCGAGCGGCTCGCCGTTCTCGGCGGGTGGCACGACGTCATCGGCGGTGCCCAGCACGAGCAAGAGCGGCACGCGCGCGGCGGCGATCGGGCCGAGCCGATGGATCGGCATCTCGCGATACTCCAGAGCCGCCGAGTCGGTCAGCCCGTAGGCCAGGAGGCAACGCTGCCAGTCGGCGTCGGAGCGCTTGCCGCTGCGACCGCCGGGCCACGAACGGAAGTCCGCGACCGGATTGTCGCCGTAGATCGCGGCGATGCGCGCCGGGTGACGCGCGGCCCAATGCAGGATCGGCAATCCTCCGCGGCTCATGCCCTCGAGCACCGCCTTCGGACCGAGGCCGAGCTCGCGCAGCAGCGCGTAGCATTCGTC
>CAYYVB010000535.1:1301-1716 GCA_964475035.1 uncultured Opitutaceae bacterium
GAATCCGCGCTCGAGCAGCGCGAGGTCGAGCGCGGGCTGATGGCCGAAGAAGCGCGCCCGCCAGATCCACGGCACGCCCGGGGCCGTGCCGAACGGCAGTACGACGCGGCAGGCGGCTCCCGTCACCGGCAGCACGAGTTCGATAGTTGCGAACTCGTGGAACGCGCTGGCTCGCGCGGCGATGCCCTTCGCGGCGAGCCCAGCGGAGAGCGCGGGCCCCGCGCCCCGCGGCGTCGCGATCGCCTCCCCGACGCGGCGGGCGATGCGCTCGGCACCGAATGCCGTCGTGTGGACGCCGTCGGTCACATGCTCGACCCGCAGAATGCGACCGAGCTCGAGATACTCGACAGCCTCGTCGGCCGCGGCCACCGCACGCAGCGCCGCGCCGATCCGCGCGAGCCGCGGCGCCCGTTCG
>CAYYVB010000535.1:1726-1970 GCA_964475035.1 uncultured Opitutaceae bacterium
CGTATACCGGGGTTGCATTCGCGCAGCGCGGCGACCATCGCGGCGGCGTCGCGCTCCAAGTCCGGCTCGTGCTGCCAGTTGTTGCGTCGCTGGTCCTGGCAGGTGTCGTTGGTGCCGAGCGAGACGATGGCGACGTCGGGCGCGAAGGCGAGCGCGTCACGCCACGTCGGGGTGCGCACGAATGGCGTGTCGGCGGCGTGCAGCAGGGTGGCTCCGCCAACTCCGAAGTTGCGCACCTCGAAGC
>CAYYVB010000536.1:0-1961 GCA_964475035.1 uncultured Opitutaceae bacterium
GGTCCTGGCCGAAGCGCTCGAGCGCGCCCCAGCCGAAGGTGTCGCGGGATTGCTCCTGAAGCACGGCGGTGTTGCCGAAGCGGCGTTGCGCGGCGAGACGCGCAACGTCCGGTGCGAGCCCGTCGGAGGCGAGGTCGGCGGCCCGTTGCTCGAGGTGGAGACGCATCTCCTCCGCCATCTCGGCTTCGAGGTCGCGGCGGCGAAAGAGGGAACGCAGACGGCGGCGGAGGTTCATGGGAGGGGCGTCGGTTGGGCTCAGGCGTTTTGCAGGACGAGGGCGATGGCGGCGCTCATGCGGTCCCAGAGCTCCTGCTCCTTCTCGAGCTGCTTCCGGCCGGCGCGGGTGAGGGCGTAGTATTTCGCGCGGCGGTTGTTCTCGGTCATCCGCCACTCGGACTCGATCCAGCCCTTGTCCTCCATCCGATAGAGCGCCGGGTAGAGCGAGCCTTCGTCGACTTGGAGCGCGCTCTGCGAGAGCTGCTCGAGCTTCTGCGTGATGCCCCAGCCGTGCAGCTCGCCGCGCGCGAGGACACGGAGGACGAGCAGATCGAGGGTGCCGGGGAGGAGTTCGTTCTTGGGAGCGGGCATGGCGGCTTACCTAGATAATCTAAGGTAACGGAGGCAAGTCTTTACTTAGATAATCTAAGGCAAGCACCCGCGGCGCGCCCGGAAGTCGCAAGAAAAACGCCGGACGGCCGCGGCCGTCCGGCGGAAAGGGTCCCGGGCGGTGCCCGGCGCACGTCAGACGTAGTCGGGGTAGTGCGGGTCGAACATCACGTCGCGCACGTGCGCCTCGAGGTCGGCGGGGCGGAGCATCGGCGTGAGACCGCGGTCGAAGGCCACCGCGGCGACGGCGGTGCCGATCTTCAGCGACACCTCGCGGATGCGCTTCAGGTCGGGGTAGAGCCGGCCGACCATCAGGTCCTGCTCGGTCACCAGTTCGGCGAGCACGCGGGCGGCGGTGTAGAACATCTCGTCGGTGACGCGCGTCGATTCGCTGGCGATGACGCCGAGGCCGACACCGGGGAAGATGTAGCTGTTGTTGCCCTGGCCGGGCACGTGCAGGATGCCGTTGAACGTCACCGGCGCGAACGGACTGCCGCTGGCGAAGATGCCGCGGCCTTCGGTCCACGTGTAGCATTGCTCGGCGGTGCACTCGGCCTTCGAGGTCGGGTTGGAGAGCGCGAAGATGACGGGCTTCGCGTTCAGCTTCGCCATCGCGCGGACGACGGGCTCGGTGAAGGTCTGCGGCATGCCGGAGACGCCGACGAGCGCGGTCGGCTTGAGCGCCTCGATCGCTTCGAGCAGTGTCGCGAGCGGCGCGTGATCGTGCGCAAAGCGGAGCTTGTGCTCGACGAGGTCGGTGCGGCTCTTGACCACGAGACCCTTGGAGTCGACGAACCAGCATTGGCGGCGCGCGGCGTCGGTGGAAATGCCTTGGAGCTTGAGCGCCTCGACGATGAGGTCGCCGATGCCGATGCCGGCCTCGCCGGCGCCGAGGAAGAGGATCCGCTGCTGCGCAAGCGGGATGCCGGTGAGTTTCTCGCTTGAAAGCAGGCCCGCGAGCGTGACGCCGGCGGTGCCCTGGATGTCGTCGTTGAACGTGCAGGCGCGGTCGCGGTAGCGGTGGAGCAGCCGGAAGGCATTGCTGTTGCCGAAATCCTCGAACTGCAGGCAGGCCTTCGGGAAGACTTGCTGCACGGCGGTGACGAATTCCTCGACGAGGGCGTCGTAGTCCGGGCCGCGCAGGCGCGGCTCGGCGAGGCCGAGGTAGAGCGGATCCTTGAGGAGATCGGGGTTGTTGGTGCCGACATCGAGCATGATCGGCAGCGTGTCGGCGGGGGAGATGCCGGCGCAGGCGGTGTAGAGGGAGAGCTTGCCGACCGGGATGCCCATGCCGTTGGCGCCGAGGTCGCCGAGGCCGAGGATGCGCTCGCCGTCGGTGACGACGATGATGCGGA
>CAYYVB010000537.1:0-1951 GCA_964475035.1 uncultured Opitutaceae bacterium
TAACAACATCCCGGACTAACACCCGGGGTGGCTCGAAAACTTGAGGCCGGTCACAATGGCAACTTCCTTTACGGATTCATTAGCAGATTGTTATGAGTCTTCTGGAATAAGTAAGCAAATCGAGATTAAGTTGTTGGAGCGCTTCCCGGTGAGCGAGGGCGGGTTAACTGAGGCCGCAAGACGTGCCATTCTTGAGCTATCGCGAAATTGGGCCGAACGAGATGTTCCGCCGGAGCACTTATGGACGTTTGTCGAGGAAATGAGATGGGATGCGGAGAGGCTGATTCGCGGCTGGTCGGGTGGGGATACCTCGTCGAAACACGAGTAAATGGTTGGCGAGTATTTCCTTTTGTAGCGCTGTCTGCACCAAGCAAAGTTCGCCGGGAACTGTCTAAGAGAACCTTGCGCCCGCCGTCCTGCATGGGCACCTGGGCCCCCAGCCGTTTTCATCATTAATAGTGCAGATCAGACTTCGACAGCCTCGTCCCGTGGCGCGACGAATGATATTGGTCCGGCAGCCAGCAACTCTGGTCCCGAGAACCGCCCCCGTGCTTTCATGGCATCGATCTCGCCGTCATCACAGAGGGACTCACGGTGGGCCGCCGCGTGGTTGCCCTGCGCGACCGGGGCACTCGGCTTCTTTATCACGGTGACTTTGATTGGGGCGGGGTAGCCATTGGGTAGCCATCCATTCCTGGCTGAACTGATGGCGGAATGAGCTGATCGAACTAAAGTGAACCGTAGAACCTACGCGTTAACTTTTGCTTCGAGGCTACGCCTGCTTTGTTGTCGCGACATTCAACGCCTGCTATGTCTACCGAGCCCAGTCCCACCTCCGCCTCGACCCTGAACCACGTCGAAGAAGTTCTTACCATGTTTCTGGCCGACCCACAGCCAGGGGTTCTGGCATTGAAAGGCGAATGGGGTGTCGGGAAAACTTATCTATGGAACCGATTCATCAACCGGCAGAGGCAAGCGGCCGGTTGTGACAGCTACGCCTATGCTTCTGTCTTTGGCGTCGCGAACACGACAGATTTACGGCGGACCTTCGATCGAGAAATCCTGCTGAACCCAACGGTTACAGAGTGCTACAATCTTATCTTCGATGACCGACGCTTCGAGGAGGCCGCCGCAAAACCCACCCCTTCGACGCCTTTCCAGCCGACAGATCCAAGGCCCCTCCTGGAAATCTTCGAGTCGGTAAACGTCTCGAATATCCGCTGGCGGGCACGCTGACCACCTATCTGGGATTTCCCAAAACCTCACTTTGTTTCGCGCTGCTGCTCACCGCCGTCTCGATCCCGATCTGGATGCACCACCGCCGAAACGCCGCTCCGCCCGACAATCCGCCCAAGTGAGGCCCAGTCGCGCCGCCGCCGCGCCTCGCGCATCTCTACGAATGCTTCCGCGCCGCCCGCGCCATCCGCGCCTCCGCCGCCTCGACCGTCAGCCCGCGCACGCGCATCAGTTTGTTTCGCCCCTTGGCACCGTGCGCGATTTCCAGCGCATTGTCCGCACCCCGAGCGCCTCCGCCAGCAGTTCGCACAGCGCCTCGTTCGCCCGCCTGGTGTCGGCCGCCAAGCTCTGGTTTCCCGTCAATTTTGCCCAAGCAGGGCCTTGCACGTTGTGCGGAGTAATTCGCGGGCGCGATAGAGTCGTGTTTCCACCGCTTTGGGTGAACAGCCCATGACCTGGCCGGCTTCGACGTAACTGAGATCTTCCAATTCCACGCAAAGGACCGCTTGACGCAGGTTGTCAGGAAGTGCGTTGACCGCCTTTCGCACGTCGCGGGCGAGGTTCGCTTTTTCAGCCAGATCGGAAGCTGGGCGGGCAGAGGTATCAACGGGATCGAAGCCTCCTGGTTGAGCCTCGTCCATCGCCTCGATGCTGTCTTCGCGTCGGCGAAAGCGCCAGCGCAGGCGGTTGCGGCCAAGGTTGCCCGCCACGGTGA
>CAYYVB010000538.1:0-1936 GCA_964475035.1 uncultured Opitutaceae bacterium
CTCGCGCGCGAGGAGCAGCGCCTCCACGACGAGCCACACCGCCATCACGAGCAGGACGACGCACACGGCGAATTCCACGTGATGCACCGTCGCCACCGCGCCGCGCGCCACGCGGTCGAGGTGCACCGACATGCTCAGCCCGAGGCTCCACGTCGTCATCACGAGCATCAGCCACGTCGGCACCAAGGTGAACCACACGCTCTTGCCCAGGTGCCGCAGCCACACCGTCACCGCTAGCAGCGCCAGCGCCGCGAGCAGTTGGTTCGAGGTGCCGAAGAGGTTCCAGAACACGCGCCAAATCGGCAGCTGCTGCCCGCCCACCTCCGCGGGCGGCAGGCTCACGACGAGGAGCGGCAACGCCAGTGTCAGCGCCGTCGCGCCGATCACGCCCGCGCGCCCGGTCCAGCCCGTGATCTCCATCAACACATAGCGCGCCAGCCGCGTGCACGCATCGAGCGTGTCGAAGACGAAGGTCGCAAAGCACAGCAGGCCGAACTGCCGCGCGATCTCCACCGGCACGGCGCCGAAGGTCGCGTGGTGCATGAACACCGCCACGCCGTCCGCATAGGTCAGGTCCGGCCGTCCGCTCGATTGCGCGAGGATCATCACCGTCGCGAGGCTGATGCATGCGAAGAACGCCTCGAGCATCATGCCGCCGTAGGCCACCGGTCTCGCATCCGTCTCGCGGTCGAGCTGCTTCGACGTCGTGCCGCTCGCCACGATCGAGTGGAAACCCGAGCACGCGCCGCACGCGATCGTGATGAACAGGATCGGGAACAACGGCGGCGTGCTGCCTGAGAAATGGAACAGGTCCGCCCCCGACAGCGCCGGTGCGGCGATGTCGAGTTGTCCCCTGAGCCCGCCCACCAGCACGCCGAGGACACCGATGACCGTCACGACATAGAGGAAGTAACCGCCGAGCGCGCCGCGCGGCTGCATGAGGAGCCACATCGGCGACAACGCCGCGAAGAAGCAGTAGCCTAGGAGGATCCAGTCCCAGAGCAGTTGCGGCCGCGTGCTGCCCGTGAGCGCCGCGAGGTCGAGCGGGATCATCGGCCCGACGAGAATCGCCACCAGCACGAGCGGCAGGAAGATCAGTTGCGCTTTGCCCTCGCCGAGTTTCCAGCGCCGCATCGTGAAGCCCATCACGAGCGCGAGCCCGAGGTAGAGGAGCGACGAGGTCGCGACCGCCGGCCCCGGCGCCTCCGCCTCCGCACTCGCGCCGCGCTGGATGAAGGTCCCCGCCGTCACGTCCGCGAACGCGATGATCACGTAGATGAGCGAGATCCAGATGAACGCGAGGAAGAGCAGATACGACCGCCGGTTCATGTAGCGGCGCACGACCTCCGCGATCGACTTCGCGTCGTGCCGCACCGAGGCGACGAGCGTCATCAGGTCGTGCACGCCGCCGACGAGGATGGAGCCGACGATGATCCAGATCCATGCCGGCAGCCACCCGAAGTAGGTCGCCGCCAGAATCGGTCCCACGACCGGCCCGGCCGCCGCGATGGCCGAGAAATGCTGCGGCAGGAGCCACGACCAGCGCGCCGGTTCGTAGTCGAGCCCGTCGCGTTTGGCGTGCGCCGGCGTGCGCGCCGTTTCGTCGAGCCCGAGAAACCGGGCGAGAAAGCCGCCATACGAGCGGTAGGCGAAGCCAAGCAGCAGCGCGGAGACGGCCAGGAACAGGATCAGCGACATGGCAAACTTTGGGGGCGGGGCGCCGGAATGCGACGCAGGGGTGCGCGCACCTTACAGGCCGGGCCCGGCCGCGCTAGAAAAAAGCCGGTGGCAGGCGGCGGTGTTCGTGCTGCGTCCACGTAGAGGGTGCGCAAATAAAAATACCCTTGCGCGAGGGGGGGCGGGTCCTACTTTCCCCCTTCCGTTTTTTGCGTCCCCATCGTCTAGCCCGGTCCAGGACACTACCCTTTCACGGTAA
>CAYYVB010000539.1:0-1928 GCA_964475035.1 uncultured Opitutaceae bacterium
CTTCAGGGCGCGGCGCGAGCCCAGCGCATCGCGCGCCGCAATCTCCTGCAACAGATCGAGAATCCGGGTAGCGCCTCAGTTTGAATTTTCCGCTTAAACTTTTGACGGGAAGCAGCCGGAAGGTCGTCATTCCCCATCGGTCGGCAGTAGGCTTGAATTAGCCGAGAGCGGTCATTCGTAAGAAAGCCTGCGAAATCCGGATGGTGGGTCTGAGTAGATTGCGGCGATCTCAAGAAAATCCATTCCGTTGTGCAGCAAGAACCCATCGCAATATCCAAGGTCAGATAGGAGACCGGTGAATGCGGCCATGGGGTCAGATGAAAATCCCGGGTATTGCGCAACAGCGCGCAATCCGAGCGCTCGAATTTACTGCTAGTGCGTCAGCTCGACATTTCCCTTTCGGTATTGGACGAGTCCAAGTGAGTGCCGGAAAGATAGGCATAGTTCTCGATCATCCGAGCGGAACCGTCCTTCAGCGAAATTTCCGCCGCTATTTGCACCGCTGCGGGTAAGAACCCAACGGCTCCAGCTTCGCACCAATGATTGCGGCTCCGGCAATTAACGTCAGCTCTGGCGAACGATGAACCACCTGACCAACCAAAATGCTTGTCCTCATGATTGCATCACCGGCAATGTCCGAAAAGGGCCAAAACTGACGGCCGCGCCATTGCGCGGTTGGTCCGACAAGCTGGCCGAGCGTAAACCGCGCAAAGTCGTCAGCGTCGCCGTCGCCAACAAAAAGCCCCGCAGCGCCTGGGCCGTTATGGCGCGGGGCGAGGAATATTGCCGATCTCATGCCGCAATCACCGCCTGAGCGGCGGTGCGACAGGATGGGCCGTTAGAATTGGCAAAGCGAAAAGGAGCGTGATGACAAGCGGTCAAGCCGCGGATCGGGACAACCAGTGTGATTTACCGCGCATCAAGCGCGCAAGTTTGATCCAGACCCGACCTGCAAAAATCAACAGGCCCCGCAGCTTTCATCGCTGCATCATCAGAGGTCGGGCAGATGAACGCACTCGACCAAACGTCAAATCGCTTCGAAAAGGTATTGCCAACAATGGGCTGTACAAACATGACTCGCGATTTTTCAAGTAAAGAGATTCCAAATGGTTGCGAATCTCAATCCGCCGCTCTAGCTTTGCGCAGCCTGCAAATACATCGCGCGGATCATCAAGCCGCGTAGTCTTGCGTCAGAAAACATAGGGTGATCGGTGACCGACCAACGAGCAGGCGTGCTTGTCGCGGTATCGGCGACGTTGATGTTTTCGACAGCGTGCCTTGCACAGCAAGAAGGCGTGCTTGGCTGGACGGCTTATGTGCCGTCGTCTACGCCGGATGCGCAGCGATATTTTGGGGATCCCTGGACCGCCTGCTCGGTCACCGCGCGAAGGCACGTCAACACCGACCTGGTCAAAATGACGCCGAGCGGCGTTACGCAGAACGCATTCGATTGCTGGTATGTAATTCTCGCCGGAGGCGGGGCTCGGGCCTATTCGAACTCTGCGCTCGCATGCCTTCCTGGGTATTCGCTCCAAGGGGCCCGATGCGCGAAAACGCCGGAACTGCCCGTCGAGTCGTGCGAAACAACGGTGGGCAATCCGATTGAATTCACAACGGGCGACAAGGTCGAAACGGCGCTCGACTACGAAATCCCCGGGCCGAGACCGTTCGAGATCGCCCGCACCTACCGAAGCAGCTATGCCGACCTCTCGAAACGCCCGTTGGGTCAAGGGTGGCGACTCGATCTTATCAGCACGCTAACCTTTCAGTCTGGCGGCTCGGTCTTGTTTAACGACTGAGGAGGTCCGTCACGTCCTCGTTGAAATGCCCAAGCCAGGAATAGGAATTGTTCGAGGCGCTGCGCGTCGCGATCTGCGAGGCGGGGCTGTAGGTGAAGTCGATGGTGAGATCGTTCGCCGTCCCCGCGC
>CAYYVB010000540.1:0-1927 GCA_964475035.1 uncultured Opitutaceae bacterium
GTTGAGGGACCACTTGAGCGGCGAGATGAGGTCCTGCACTACGCCCTGGTAGGCTGGCGGGATGAACGCGGCCGAAACACGATGCGGACCAGCCGTGATCTTCACCGGTTCGGTGGCCATCGACACGCCATTCGGATCCGAGGCGTGCATGAAGCGATCCATGTGGAGCAGCGCCACGCGCTCACCATCAACCGAGACTTCGATCTGTTCACCGCGCACCAGACCGCCAGCGTATGCGCCGGTGGTCTCGTGGAAGAAGTTCAACGCGAAGGCGTACAGGCCGTCGGCGGGGAAGACGTGAATGACCGATGTACCGCCGCGCGTGCCGTAGGGCGCCCCCTCGACGTGTTCGGTCTGCGACGCCGTGCGCGGCACCGAGTAGGTAGCCGCCGTCGACGTTGCGCGGGGATTTCCGACCGCCAGCCACGAAATGTCCGAGGCAGCGCGGAGGTAGCCTTCGAGCAATGTCGGCGACATGGTCTGCACGTCCGCGATGTTGTCGAAGTTCTCGCTCTTGGTGTCGGGCGGCAGGTATGTCGCCGCATCGACCTTGATGGTCAGCAGGTCACGGATCGCGGCCTCATACTCGGCGCGATTGAGTCGCTGGAAGGTGCGGAAGCCGGGGTCGGGATGCACCGCCGAAGCAGAATCGAGCCGGGATTCGAGCGCGGTGATGAGCGCGGCCACTGTGTCCGCAGCAGGGCGGCGCGAACCCGGTGGCGGCATCATCCCGGAGCGCAGTTTCGCGATGACGGCTTCGGCGACTTCCGCGTTCTCGTGAGGCCTGGAAACGTCAAACGCGGCAAGTGACAGATTGCCGCGCTTCAACCGATCGGAGTGACATCCCTGGCAGTACTGCTTGACCACGGCGTTCAGTTCGGCCGGAGCCACGCGTTTCGCGGTCGTCGGGAGATGGCGGGCCGTCCCGGAATCCGGGAAAATGAGCAGGGCGCCAATCGTCGCAACGGTCGCCGCGAGAATCTTCATGCCGGGGCCTCAGGGGAGGGTAAAACCGGGTGCCGACCTGCCTATGAAAAATTCGGGTCGGGGGCACGTATCCGCAAGTCACGCTTGCAGATGTGTTGACGCTCCATGACCCTGACCTAACATTCATTTCGACCCCGCCAATCGACCGCTCGGAAGCGGTCGGGAGACCATGCGACGCCTTCTCCTCGCCTCGCTTACGACCGCCGCACTCGCCGCTTTTGCCGCTCATCGGGCCGACGCTCAAACGTCCCCCGCGGCAACGACCCAGGCGGATCAGATGACCGCCTATGCCAGGGCGTGGATCGCGGTGAACGAGATTCGCGACAAGGCGTATGCCGAACTCGCCGAACCTCGCAACAAGAAGATTGAGGACCAGTCGCGGATCCGTGCCCGCCTCAAGGATGACATTGCAGCGGCTCTCAAGACACACGGCCTCTCGCAGAAACAGTTCGATGAGTACACCCAGCTCGTCAGCTCGAACGACGAACGGCGCAAGGAATTCGACGCCGCAGTGACTCAGTTGACCGCAAAGAAACCCGCAAATCCTTAGAATCCGCCGTGATGCGTCCGGTTGCCGTCGCGCTCGCTGCACTCGTCGTTGCGTCGTCGGTCGAAGCTCAGGCCGCCAACCCGCGGTTCGGTCGATGGAAGCGTAAGTCGGAGGCGCCGCCCCCGGCGAGCAACGTCATGACGTACGAGCCGTTCGGGGACGCCGGGTGAAGGTGACGGTCCAGTCCGTGAGCGCACGCGGCGACACGACGTGGTGGTACACGACGGACTTCGACGGGAAGGACATGCCGGTCACGGGCAGCGCGGGCACCACGCACACCTCGGTCCGTCGCATCACCGATCGGATCAACGAGATCGTGAACAACGCGGGGCGCGGGGCGCGAGGCGCGAGGCGCGAGGCGCGAGGCGCGAGGCGCGAGGCGCGAGGCGC
>CAYYVB010000541.1:0-1899 GCA_964475035.1 uncultured Opitutaceae bacterium
TCCCTCTTCGAGGGCACGCTGACCGAGGACGTCGTCCTCGTCCCGACCAAGCCCGGCCGCTACACGCTCGGGCCGGTCAAGTTCACCTACTTCGACACTGCCGCCGGCGCCTACCGCACGCTCACGACCGAGCCCGTCACGATCACCGTCGCCGCCGGCGCGGCCGCACCCGCCGCCGCCGCGACCACGGGCGGCCCCGTGCAATTCTCGCTCAACCCAGCCGCGCCCGCCGACGCGACGCCGACCGTCGCGCTCCCCGCCGCCGTGCCGCCCGTGCCGCCGGAGAATCTTCCGCGCGACCCCGTCACCGCGTCCGCGGGCGGCTTCGTGCCGCTCTCCGAGCGCGCGCTGCTCTGGCTCTGCGTCGCGGCCGCGGCGCTGCCGCCGCTGCTCGTCTGGCTGTTCCTCGCCGCGCAGCGTTCCCGCCAGCGCGACCCGCAACGCCGCCGCCGCGAGGCGCACGCCGCGCTCGTCGCGTTGCTGACGGAGATTCGCACGGCCGGCGCCAAGCCCGACGCGCTCCGCGCGAAGCTGGCCCGCTGGCAGCACCACACCGCCGCGCTCTGGGAAATCCCGCACGCCGCCCCCGGCACTCCCCTCGTCGGCCTCCGCGTCGGTGCGCTCCAACCCGCCGCCGTCGGCGCCTGGACGCGACTCTGGGACGAAGCCGACCGCGCGCAACACGCCCGCGACGGCGCGCTGCCGGACGATTGGACGCTCCGCGCCGAGGGCGCCCTGCGCGCCGTGGCGGTGCCCGGCTGGCCCATCGGCTCGCTCTTCGCGCGCGGCAATCTCCTGCCTTTCCTCGCCGCGCTCGTCGTGGCACTCGCGCCACTGAACACGCATGGCGCGCCGGCCGACGATTACCGCGCCGGCAAGTTTACCGCCGCGGAATCCGCTTGGCGTCAGCAATTCGCGGCCGATCCCACCGACTGGACCGCGCGCCACAACCTCGGCCTCGCTCTCGCGCAACAGGACCGCTGGGCGGAGGCGTCCGCACATTGGACGGCGGCGTTCCTCCTCCACGCGCGCGGCGATGTCACGCGCTGGGATCTTGCCCTCGGGCTGCAACGCAGCGGCATGGCAACGCCGGAGTTGGTGGAATTTTCGCGCGGCGAAGGCCGTCACGCCCTCGCCCGGGTGGCGACGCCCGCCGAGTGGCAGTTCCTCCTCGCGGGCGCCGGCCTGCTCATCGCGCTCGCACTCGTCGTGCTGCTCTTCCGCGGCTACGGCCGCATCGGCGCGTGGGCGCGCCCGGTCGCTCTGGCGACGATCCTCCTCGCGATCCTCGCCGCCGCCGCCGCGACCTTCAGCCTCCGCACCTACGGCGTGCTCGCGCACCGCGACGCCGTGCTCGTGTGGCGCAGCTCGACCCTGCGCAGCGTGCCGACGGAAGCCGACACGCAGAAGGCCACGGCGCTCTCCGCCGGCTCGCTCGCCTATGTCGACCGCGAGTTCCTCGGCTGGAGCCGCCTCAACTTCGCCGGCGGCCAGACCGGCTGGGCCCGCACCGCGGACCTGGTGAAGCTGTATCGCTAAGGCGCGGACTCCGTCTGAGCCGGGAGCGCTACTTCCCCGTCTTTCGCGCCATGCGCGCCAGCGATTCCTCGGTGCTGTAGCGCGCCAGCTCCGCGAGCGGCACCCAGGCGAGGTCGTGGGATTCGTCGCTGACCGCCAGCGGCTCGGCGGGATCGGCTTCGAGCAGGAAACGCACGTCGAAATGCCAGTGCTCGGGCTCGGTCTTGCGCGCGGGGATGCGGTGGCGATCGACGTCAAAGATTTCCGCGCTCACGGCGCGGAGCTGCGTGAGGCCGGATTCCTCGCGCGCCTCGCGCAAGGCCGCAGCGAGCAGGTCCGCCTCGCCGTCGACGTGGCCGCCGAGCTGGAGCCAGCGGTCGA
>CAYYVB010000542.1:0-1892 GCA_964475035.1 uncultured Opitutaceae bacterium
TTGCGGTAGCCGTCGTTCCACGAAGCGTAGCCGGTCGGCCGCAGCACGTCGGCGATGTGACCGCGGAAGCTCCACGGCTCGGCGATGAGGATGACGTCGGGCTTCACCTGCTTGAGCGCCGTCTCGATCTCGCTCAGCACGCCCGCGCCGATCAGCTCGGCGAGATCGAAGCGGAAGCCGTCGACGCCGTAGGTCTCGATCAGGTGGATGAGGCTGTCGATGATGAGGCGCTTCGTCATCGCCGAGCGGCAGCGCAGGTCGTTGCCGCAGCCGCTCCAGTTCGTCAGCGCGCCGTCGTCGCCGAGCTCGAAGTAATAGAGCTTGTCGAGGAACATCAGGTGCGCCGGCTCGCCGGCGTGGTTGTAGACGACGTCGAGGATCACCGCCATGCCCTGCCGGTGGAACGCGTCGACGAGCGCGCGGAACTCGTGCACCTGCGATGCGCGCGCCGGCTCCAGCGCGAAGGCACTGGCCGGCGCAAACCAGTTGGTCGGCATGTAGCCCCACTGGTAATCGGCGCGCGCGACGTTGTCGTGCTCCTGCACCGGCTGCAGCTCGACGGCGTTCACGCCGAGTTTCTTCAGATAAAAATCCGGGCTCTCGACCCATTTGCGCAAGCCGGCGAACCCGAGCCGTTCCTCGGCCGACAACTCCAGCGGCGCCTGCGCCACGAGGTCGCGCACGTGCGCCTCGGCGACGACGAGATCCTGCCACGCCGGCGTCGTGAACGTGCGTTCCGCTCGCCCGACCCATGCGGGATCGAGCACGATGCCCGGGCCCTCCCGGCCGACCGCGGCAAGCGCGTAGGGATCGAGGATACGGCGCTGCGGATGGAAATTACCGAAGGGATTCTGCGGGCCGCTGACCTGATACCAATAGAACCAGCCGTGCAGGTTGCGGTCCAGCCGCGCCTCCCACACACCGCGCCATTCGCCGTCCTCGAGGCGGCGGTCGAGTTCATAGACGTGCGGCCCTTGTAGTGGATCGGGTTGCTCGGCGACACAGAGCTTCACCGTCCGCGCGCGCGGCGCGAAGAGCCGGAACACCGTCTCGTCCTTCTTCACCAACGCGCCGAGCGGCAGCCGGCTGTGCAAAGCATGGAAAAAACGCCCGAGACGCAGGCGCGTCTTCGGCGACTGCTGGCCGTCGCGCAGGTGGATGACCGAATAGGTGCGGCTGGGGTCAATCGGTTCGCGCGTCGTGAAAGCGAAGAGGTTCCTCCCGGTGCGGTGCATGTGCAGCGCGAGGTTCGCGTGACCATGGATGTCGGTGACACGGTTGGTCGCATCTGGCGGCAGCGCCAGCCAGCGCGCGTCGCCGGTGACGAACTTGAACTGCAGCGGCTCGGGCCGGAGCAGGTGGTCGACGTCGACCGCGAGCGACCAGCAGGTGCGGCCGAGCAGTTCGCCTCTCTTCAACTGCCATTCGGGTCGGCCGATCGCCTCCTGCCAGCCGTTGAAATCGCCGCCGACATAGACCGGCGTGCGCTCAAGGTCGACGCCCGGATGTTCCGCCGGATCGAGCACGAACACGACGCTGCGCCCGCCTGCGACATAATACGACGCCTCCTCCGCATACAGCGCCGGGTCGGCGGGCGTGAGCGACTCGAACTGGAACGCCTTCTCGCCCGGCGCAAGGAGCGGCAGCAGGTCGGCCGTCCAGTCGGCGTCGAGCTCGATGATGCCGCTGCGGGCCGAGGTGAGCCAGGCGCGCAGGATGCGGTGTTCGGGTTGGGTCACCCGTTCATCCCACCGCTTCACGGGGCGGCCGGCAACAACGGCTTTGCGCGATTTCGTCCTGTTGCGTCGCCGCCGTTCCGCCCTACTCTGCCCGCTCCATGGCCCGCGAACGCCTCCTCGTCGCCCTCTCCGGCGGAGTCGACAGCTCCGTCG
>CAYYVB010000543.1:0-1889 GCA_964475035.1 uncultured Opitutaceae bacterium
GACAATTTTCTTTCCGCTCCGGAAAGAAAATTGCTCGGGGTGGGACTCGAACCCACACGCCTTGCGGCACGGGCTTCTAAGACCCGCATGTCTGCCATTCCATCACCCGAGCATGGTCGATTGCGGAGTGCAGATTGCGGATTGCGGATTGGTCGAGGCAAGCGCCGTTTCGGCGGCGTCAGGGCGCGGTCAACGGCAGTCCCGCCCGAACGGCAGCGTTCGGCCCTCCGTCTTCCGCGTTCAGAGTTCCACGCTACTCAAACCGCTTCGCCCAGCCGCTGGCCCATAAGCGCGTAGGTCTCGAGGTTGGCCGCGCTCTGCTCGACGAGGTCGGCGTCGAAGCGGATGCGGCCGGGAGCGAAGAGCGTGATCACGCACGAGCCGCCGAACTTGAAGAGGCCCTTCTCCGCGCCCTTCTTCACCGCGCGACCGGTCACGTAGGATTGAGCGATGCTGCCGACCATCGTCGCCCCGATCTCGCACACGGCGACGCGGCCGAATTGCGGCGAGTCGACGAGCGTGACCATGCGCTTGTTTTCCCAGAGGTAGTTCAGGTTCCGGCGCAGGGCGATCGGTGACACCGAGTAGAGCCAGCCGTTGATCAGGCGCGCCTCGCCGGGGGTGCCGGCGACGGGGAAATGGAACCGGTGGTAATCGACCGGGCAGAGTCGCGAGATGAGCATCGCGCCGCCGGCGAACTCGCGCGCGAGCGCTTCGTCGCCGAGGAACGCCGCGAGGTTGAAGCGCTGGCCCTTGGCGTAGAAGCCGGTCGCGGCGTCGACGTTGGGGAACGCCAGGTGGCGTCCGTCCGCCGGCAGCACGGCCACGCGGTCGTCGCCCGGCGCGGCGAGCGGGCGGGCGCCGGGCTTCAGCGCGCGGTAGAAGAAGTCGTTGAAATTGATGAACGAGAACGGGCTCTTCGCGAACTCGTCGACGTTGAGGTCGTATTTGACGACGAAGGGCAGCACGTCCTTGGCGCTGAACTTCCGCGTCATGCGCCAGCCGTAGTAGCGCGAGACGAAGGCGCGCTTCACGAGCAGCTCGAGCGCCGTGTTGCCGCCGGGGCCGCCGTAGGTCCAGCGCAGCCATTTCTCGCCGTAGACATTCTCGGTCTCGATCGTCTGTTTGGCGCGGTGGAAGTAGCGGATGGGAGCGGATGGGGCGGGCATGGAACGCCACTCCTCGCACAACCGCCCCGCGCCCGCAAAGGAAGAAATCACGCCCCACGATTGGGGATTGCCCTCCGGCGGGGCCGCCGGGCTAACATCCGGCATGAGTCTCTGTCCCTGTGGTTCCGGTAAAGAATTCGACGCCTGCTGCGGCCCGATCCTGGCGGGCGCACCCGCCCCGACGGCGGAGGCGCTGATGCGCTCGCGCTACACCGCGCACGTGAAGCACGAGATCGCCTACCTCGAGCGCACGCTGAGCGCCGAGCAGCGCAAGACCTTCGACGAGCCCGCCGCCCGCCGCTGGTCGCAGGAATCCGAGTGGCTCGGCCTGACCATCTCGCGCACCGAGGGCGGCGGCGAGCAGGACGACGCCGGCGCGGTCGAGTTCACCGCGCGCTTCAAGATGAACGGCGAGGAACACGAGCACTTCGAGGTCGGCCTCTTCGGCCGCGAGGACGGCCGGTGGGTCTACACCGGCCAGCTCAACGGCCCCGGCACCACCGTGCGCCGCGAGACCCCGAAGATCGGCCGCAACGACCCCTGCCCCTGCGGCTCCGGCAAGAAATACAAGAAGTGCTGCGGCGCCTGAGCCGGCCCGACGCGGATCGGCGTCGCTGAACGGCCGCCATCACGCGAAACCATTCGCCGGTGGAACGCGTTGACCGCTGTATGGACCGGAGACATAGGTAACACCCGTTCGGAGACATGGGTAACACATGG
>CAYYVB010000544.1:0-1889 GCA_964475035.1 uncultured Opitutaceae bacterium
ACGCCTCCTGCCGCAGCAGGCCGAGCACGCGGCCGGTGAGGTAGGTGTCGAGGTTGGAAACGGGTTCGTCGGCGAGGATGAGTTCCGGTTCCTGGAAGAGCGCGCGGGCGAGCGCGGTGCGCTGCTGTTCGCCGCCGGAGGTCTCGCCGACCCAGCGGTGCGCGTAGTCGCCGAGGCCCAGGTCGGCGATGATGCGGAACGCCTCCTCGCGGTCGCGGCGGGAGAAGCCCGCCAGCGTGCGCCACCACGGGCGCTGGCCGAGGCGGCCGCAGAGCACGTTGCTCAGCACGGAGCTGTTGGCCACAAGCATGAAGTTCTGGAACACCATGCCGATCTGCGGCTGGAAATTGCAGGGTTCGTGCACGCCGTTGTTCAGGCAGATGAAACGCACCGAGCCTTCGTCCGGCGTGAGCAGGCCGGCGAGGCTGGAAAGCAGCGAGGACTTGCCCACGCCCGACGGGCCGACGACGGCGACGAAGGTCCCGCGCGGCACGGCGAGGTTCAGCCCGCGGAAAACCCAGCGTTCGCCGCGGCGCACGCCGAGATTCGTCAGCGTGACGTGCGACGGAGACTCCGTCGCAGTGGCGGCAGAGTCCGCGGGCGGGTGATCGTGGTCGTGCGCCGCCATTATTGCGTGAGGGCGCGCTCGGCGAGGGCGAGGGCCTCGGTCAGCGCGGCGAGATGGGCTTCCTCGGTGGTGACGACGAGCTTGGTCGTGAAGAGCCGGTCGCGGAGCGCGGTGTTCGCCTCGTCGTTGAAGGCCAGCAGCGCCGCGCGCACGGCGTCGAGTTCGGCGGCGGGCAGCGAGGCGCGCACGGCGATGACGTGGCTCGGCACGGGACCTTGGGCCTGCACGACCTTGAGTTTCGCGCGCTGCTCGGCGCTGAGGTGCTTGTCCTGCTCGAAGACGTAGTCGCTGACGGCGGCGGCCTCGGCCTCGCCGGCGAACACGCGCTCGACGGCGGAGACGTAGCCGACGCCGAAGAAGACGTTGCCGCGGCCGAAGAATTCCTCGGGGTTGCCCTTTTCGGAGACGAGGCCGCGCGTGCGCAGGTCCCAGAGCGGCACGACGAAGCCCGAGGTGCTGGTCTTGCTCGCAAAGGCGACGGGTTGGCCGCGGAGCTGTTCGACGGAGGCGTAGGGCTTGTCGCGCAGCGTGAGCCAGTAGCTGCGGTAGCTGGTCTGGCCGTTGGGGAATTCGCCGGCGAGGAGCAGGCGCGCGGAGCCGAGCTTGCGCGCGCGGGCGAGGTCGGTGGCGCTGAGGTAGCCGAGGTCGATCGTGCCGTTGGCGAAGCCCTCGATGATGACCGAGGCGGAGAGCGGGATGATGACCTTCACCGGGCGCGCGAGGCGGGCGGCAAGAAATTCCTCGAGCGCCTGCTTCTCGGCGAGGAGCGCCTCGGGATTCTTGTCGGGCTTGAGCGCGAGGACGAGCGGGTTGGCGGCGAGCGCGGCCAGCGGCAGGAGCAGCGCGGCGGCGGCGAGGGCGAGGAGTCGGGCGGGAAGGCGCATGGCGGGGACGGCCGAAAGGGATAACCAGCCTGCGCCCGCCTTCAAGCCCGGTCGGTCGGCGGCACGCGATCGACGCGCGGGGGCGGCGGCTTCATGCCCGGCAGCGGTTCGCCGGGTTTGACGTCGATGCCGATCTGGCGGAGCTGGGGCTTCACGACGCTCTCGACGCAATCCGGGCAGATGGCGTGGGAGAACTGGGCTCCCGTGCGCTCGTTGAGGTAGCGCTCCAGCTGGTTCCAGTAGTTTTTGTCGTCCCGGATCTTTTTGCAGTAGCTGCAGATCGGGAGGAACTCCTCCAGCTGCCGCACCTGCTGGGCGTAGCCGATGATGCGCTCGGCCACGCGCAGGCGCATCCCGATCTCGAAGCGGTCCACGGG
>CAYYVB010000545.1:0-1884 GCA_964475035.1 uncultured Opitutaceae bacterium
CCCGACTACCCTGTCTCAATGCCGTCGCTCGTGGAGACGGGAGAGCGAACTGCTGCGATCGCGAGGAAGCATGGAATAGGGGATCTGCGTGACCTCCACCGCAATCCGGGCACGGGGACGGCTTGCCTTTGTGTCAAGCAGGAGGAGCGTCGCCGTTTTCCAAGAGGCTCCAGTGACCTGCCCCAGGGTTTTCGGGCCAGGGCTTGCTTGAGAGACTACCCTCCGATTCGGAGGGGAAAGATGCGGAAGAGCAGGTTCACGGACGAGCAGATGGTGGCGATCCTGCGCGAGGCGGATCGTGATCCGATCGCTTCCGTTGCGAAGCGGAACGGGATTTCCGAGCAGACGATCTACACGTGGCGGAAGCGCTTCGGGGCGCTGCAATCCGACGACGTTCGCCGGCTCAAAGCGCTCGAGGCGGAGAACGCGCGGCTGAAGAAGCTCGTGGCCGAGCGCGACCTCGAGATCGAGATCATGAAGGAGATCGCCGCAAAAAAATGGTGAGCGTGCCGGCTCGCCGTTCTCAGGTGGCGTACGCGATGGGCAAGGGTCTTTCGCAGCGGCGGGCTTGCACGCTGATCGGGGTGGGACGGTCGGCGTTGCGGTATCGATCGGTGAAGAGCGAGAAGGACGCGCCGGTGCTTCAGCGGATGGCGGCGCTCGCCGCGCGGTACCCGCGCTACGGCTACCGGCGGATCGCGATTTTCCTCGAACGTGAGGGGCATGTGATGAGCTTTGGCCGCTGCCATCGGCTGTGGCGACAGGCGAAGCTGCAGGTTCCCAGGAAGCGGCCGAGGAAGCGGATTGCCACCGGCCGGCCGCGTCCGCAGGCGCCGACCGGTGCGAACCAGGTGTGGAGCTACGACTTCGTGTTCGACTGGTGCGCGAACGGCCAGCAGCTGAAGTGCCTGACCGTGACCGATGAGTGGACCAAGGAAGGCTTGGCGATCGAGGTCGACGGACGCCTCCGCTCGGGCCGCGTGATCGAGGTCTTGTCACGGCTCGTCAGCGAGCGCGGCGCGCCGCTCTATCTCAGGTCCGACAATGGTCCGGAGTTCGTCTCTCGCGCCCTGCTGAAGTGGATCATGGCGCAGGGCATCGCCACGGCGTTGATCGATCCCGGCAAGCCCTGGCAGAATGGATCGACGGAGAGTTTCAACGGCAAGTTTCGCGACGAGTGCCTGTCACTGGAGTGGTTCCGCTCCAGAGCCGAGGCGAAGGTCGTCATCGAGACGTGGCGGCGGCACTTCAACGCGGTGCGGCCGCATTCGAGCCTCGGCTATCTGACACCGGCTGCGTTCGCGGCGAGGCTGAAGGAGCAAGACGCAGCGCCCGCGCAAGCGACGGGGCGGATCGCTGCGGTATGTGGAGCCTCCGCGCTCCACCCCGTCGCTCCATCGCCCCGCAAGGGGCAAACGAAGACAGCAACCGGGGTGGTCGTTTCAAGCTAAGCGTGGTCCGATGAAATTGGGCAGGTCACAAGCTCGTGCAGCAGGATCGACAGCAGCAATCCGACAACGATGATGAACCCCGCAGACATGAGCTGCGTGTTGCCGGTGGTGAAGTAGGGATAGCTGAAGATCAGCAGCACCAGCACGAACATCATGTCGAGGTAGATCGGAATGCCGGCGATGCGGCCGATCTCCAGGCGCGTGAACATTTTTCGGGGCTCCTACCTCTTCACGCCGAAAACCATTCTTTTCTTGTCAAACCACACAGAAACTCAACCTCAATACCGTTCTCCGCCAACGCTTGGCGATGGTCCAACCAGTCTGTGTCTGTTGCGTTCAGTACTGGGACACCGCGCTTGCGCGACGCTGCGGCAAATTTCCGATCGCTAGGATCGAAGGCGGCGAGACGCGCATCGTTCGGAAAGTCGACGAA
>CAYYVB010000546.1:0-1881 GCA_964475035.1 uncultured Opitutaceae bacterium
CAGTTCCAACACCGCCTACGACGGCACCTATTCCGGCACCAGCATGGCCACGCCCAGCGTCGCCGGCTCGGCCGCGCTGCTCGTGCAGCTTTACGGCCAGCTCTTCCCCGGCAGCGCCATGCGCGCCAGCACGCTCAAGGCCCTCCTCCTCCACACCGCCGACGACCTCGGCACCGCCGGCCCTGATTACAAGAACGGCTGGGGCCTCATCAACGTGAAGACCGCTGCCGATCTTCTCCGCGACCACGCGGTCCATCCACCCAAGCTCCGCGTCAACCAAGGCCAGCTCAATTCCACCACGACTTCCGCCACCTACGAGTTCACGTGGGATGGCACCTCGGCCATCCGCGCGACGCTGGCCTGGACCGATCCCGCCGGCACAGCGACCACCAGCGGTGACTCCCGCACCACGCGCCTCGTCAACAACCTCGACCTGAAAATCATCGGCCCGGGCGGCAGCACACACCTGCCCTACGTCATGCCCTTCGTTGGCACGTGGACGCAGGCCTCAATGGCGCTCGCGGCCACCACTGGCGTGAACAACACCGATAACGTCGAACAAGTTTACCTCGCCACGCCGTCCGGCGCCGGCGTTTACCAGGCTGTCGTCACCTTCCAAGGTTCCCTCACCAACAACGCCCAGGACTTCGGTCTGATCATTTCCGGTTCCTACTCGCCGCCCGTGGCGCCGAGCATCACGACGCAACCCGCGACGCAGAGCGCGACGGCCGGCAGCAACGTGAGTTTCACGGTGGGGGTGAGCGGCACCGCGCCGTTGACCTACCAATGGCGCAAGGGCGGCCAGCCGATCACCGGCAACGCCTCGGCCGCGACCGCCACGCTCACGCTCACCAACGTCCAGACCACCGACGCCGGCAGCTACGACGTCATCGTCACCAACGACGTGGACAGCGTCACCAGCAACGCCGCCACGCTCACCGTCAACGTCGTCACCACCAGCGCGATCACGTGGAACTTCACCACGAACGGCTCGCCCAGCAGCGCGCTGCCCACGGGCCTGAGCGGCGGCACCGTGACACAGGGCAATAACAACGGAACGACTAGCTTCCCCGACGGCATCGCTCCCTCTGCCAACTACACCGGCGCCTCCGGCACCGGTAACATCGGCTTTGCCGCGCGCACCGGTGCGCTGAACACCGCCAACGGTGGCTCCGCCTATGCCACCCTCACGCTGACTCCCGAGGCCGGCAAGCGCCTCGTCGTGACGGCCGTCTCCTTTGCGGCCCGCCGCTCCAATACCGGCCCGCAGGCCTGGGCGCTCTACAGCAGCGCGGACGACTACGCGACCGCCCTCGCCACCGGCTCCATCCCGAACGCGAGCACGTGGTATCTGTTCACGCCGAGCATCAGCACCATCAACAGTGCGCTCGGCACCCCGGTCACCTTCCGCATTTATGGCTACAACGGCACCGGCTCCTACACCGGCGGCAGCGCCAACTGGCGCATCGACGACCTCTCCCTCACCGTCGCCGTGCAGACCGCGCCCACGATCAGCGTGCCGCCCGCCGCGCAGACGGTCGCAGCCGGCGCGGACGTGACCTTCAACGTCACCGCGACGGGCACCGAACCGTTCACCTACCAGTGGCGCAAGGACGGCGAGGCCATCGACGGGGCGACGACGTCGAGCCTGACCATCGCCGGCGTCGAACCGGCGGACGCCGCCGCCTACGACGTCATCGTGTCCAACGCCGCCGGCTCCGCCGTCTCGTCGAGCGCGACGCTCACGGTGCTGTCCGGTTTCAGCGCCTGGCAGGCCGAGTATTTCAACGAGACCGAGCGCGCCGACCCGCAGGTCAGCGGCCCAGAGGCCGTCCTCACCCCCGATGGACTCAGCAATCTCCTGAAGTATGCGCTCGGCCT
>CAYYVB010000547.1:0-1881 GCA_964475035.1 uncultured Opitutaceae bacterium
CGCTGCTCACGTTCCTGCCGCTGATTCCGCACACCAAGCACCTGCACCTGGTGCTCAGCCCGGTTACCGTGTTCCTCTCGCGCGGCTCCTTCGCCGCGATCCCGCCGCTCGTCGGCGACGAGGATTTCGGACTCGACACCGGCAAGGACCTGACGCAGCTCGCGACGCTGCAAGCCTATTCCTGCGTGGAATGCGGCCGGTGCATGGAACACTGCCCCGCGACCAACACCGGGAAGCTGCTGAATCCGAAACAGATCGCCCTGGGATTCCGCTCCTATCTGAATGAGTTCGGGCCCCAGTCGGAAGAGCCCCTGCTGGGCAAGCACCTGTTCCAGGAAGCCGCGTTCCAGTGCACCACCTGCGGTTCCTGCGAGTACCAGTGCCCGGTGGGCATCGAACACGTGCCGCTCATCGTCGGCCTCCGCCGCGCTTCCGTCAACACCGGAAAGTGGGAAGACGATTACGGAACCAAGCTGTTCCTCGCGCTGGAGCGCAACGGCAACGCCCTGGGATTCTCCTCCGCCGAACGCGAGAAGTTCATCCAGAAGCAGAATTTCCCCATCTACGACGGGACTCAGGAGTACGTGCTCTGGCTCGGCTGCATGGGCTCCTACGATCCGCAGGGACGCGAGATCGTGTCTTCGTTCGCCCGCGTGATGGAGCACCTCGGAACCACCTTCGGCGTCCTGAAGAAAGAAAAGTGCAACGGCGACCCGGCGCGCCGCCTTGGCAATGACCTCGTTTTCGGCGAGCTCGCCCAGAACGGGATCGACAACTTCAAGAACGCCAAGGCCAAGAAGATTGTCTCCATCTGCCCGCATTGCGTGCGAACCATCTCCACCGACTGGAAGGAATACGGAGAAGCGCCGCCCATCGAGCATCACTCCGAGTTCATGGCCCGCCACATGGACAAGCTGCCGAAATCGAACGGCACGGGCCAGAAGATCGTTTATCACGACCCCTGCTACCTGGGCCGCTATCGCGGCACATACGATGAGCCCCGGCAGGTGGCCGGGCTGGCCGGCGAGGTTATCGATCCGCCCCGCGCCCGCGAACGCAGCTTCTGCTGCGGCGCCGGAGGCGGGCTCGCGTTCCTCGGCGAAGAGACCGGCGATCGCGTCAGCTATACCCGCGCCAAGGAGCTTGCCGACACCGGCGCGGAGATCGTCGGCGCGGCCTGCCCGTTCTGCAATACCATGTTCCGCGATGCGCTCGACAAGGTCAGCAAGCAGCCTCCGAAGCTGCTCGACATCGCGCAGATCGCGGCGGCGGGCATTGAGAAATCGAAGCCGGTCGCTCCTTCGTCCTAGTTCGTTTTGACGAACCACGGGCCTCCGGTTTACCCTTTGCCCGTGGACCTCAATGACGCCGTCATCCGCGTGCAGCTCGCCTACCCGCGCGTATACCTGGCCTGTCACACCGAACACCAGAACAGCCGCACCACGCCGCATCGCCTCTCGCCGCGCGACGCCACCATCCTGGCGCACCTCAGCCCGTCCGCCTCTGTCCGGCAGTCGGACCTCGGACGCCACCTCGGCGTCGCCAAGTCGACGCTTTCGGAAGCGTTGCGCTGGCTGATCGAATGCGGCTATGTCGCTCGCGACCCCAGTGACGAGATCCGCCTCACGCCGCACGGAGTCGAAGCGATGAGCTCCACCTCCGTGCTGCAGCGCGACCGCCTGGAAGCGGTGCTCGCGTCCCTCTCGGAAGCCGACCGCGCACGCGCCGTGGAAGGCCTCGAACTGCTGGCCCGCGCCGCTCTCGAATCGAAAACGGAGGAGACCTCGAAATGAGCTGGACCACCATCGCCCTCTGCGCCGCCGCCGGAGTAGCCGCGTTATTTGCCGGATTCTACTTGTGGGGCCGGTCCCTGCCCGAGGC
>CAYYVB010000548.1:0-1864 GCA_964475035.1 uncultured Opitutaceae bacterium
TGAAGGCCTCGCACGACCTCGAGCGGGTGGGGGACGAGGCCACGAGCATCGCCCGCCGCGCGCGCAAGCTCGCCATCGAGCCGAAGCTCGAGCTCTACGCCGACATCCCGCGCATGGCCAACATCGCGCTCGAGATGCTGCGCGACGCGCTCGACTGTTTCGTGCACGAGGACGAGCACAAGGCCCTCGCGGTCATCCGCCGCGACCCGGAGGTCGATAACATCAACCGCCTGGTCTATCGCCGCCTGACGAGCTACATGATCGAGAATCCCGACACGATCGCGCGGGCGCTCGAGCTCATGTTCATTTCCAAGTCGATCGAGCGCATCGCCGACCACGCCACGAACATCGCCGAGGAGATGATCTACCTCGCGAAGGGCAAGGACGTGCGCCACTCCGACGAGGTGAAGCAGGCCCAGCAACGCCCCGCCGGCGAAAGCACGCCGCCGCAGTAAGCCGCACGCCGAAGCCAGCGCCGCAGATGTAGGTTGCGCGCAAGCCGCGCAACTCCCCCGCAGCGCGCACCACGGATCGGCTTCTCCTCGCAGCAGCCATCGTAAGACGACTGGAGATTTCCCGCCCGAAATCACCCAAAGAAAAACCCGCGGCGCGGGCCGCGGGTGCGAATTTCAACTTTCGTCTTCGTCGCGAGGGTAGGGCGCGGACGGAGTCCGCGCCGTTCTCCTGTCCTCGCTTCGTTCAGGCGCGGCCCATGTAGGAACCGTCGAGCGTGCTGACGCGGACCAGCTCGCCTTCCTTGATGAAGAGCGGCACCTGGATCACGAGGCCGGTCTCGCAGGTGGCGGGCTTCTGGACGTTGGAGGCGGTGTCGCCCTTGATGCCTTCGGCGCTCTCGGTGATCTTCAACGTGACGGTCGAGGGCAGGTCGATCGTGACCGGGGCCTCGTTGATGAAGAGCACCTCGGCCTTGCCGCCGGCGACGAGGTAGTTCTTGGCGTCGCCGATCATGGTGGCGGTGAGCTCGAAGGTCTCGAAGGTCTCCGGATCCATGAAGGAGAACGTCTCGCGGTCGGCGTAGCTGAACTCGAGGGTGCGGCGGTCGGTCGGGAGGACTTCGACCGGGTCGGGCGAGTTGAAGCGCTGCTCCAGCGACTTGCCGTAGCGGAGGTTGCGCATCTTCACCTGCACGAAGGCGCGGAGGTTGCCCGGCGTGCGGTGCTGGGTCTCCATGACGAGGTGCGGCTCGCCGTTGAACTTGATGACTTGGCCTTTGCGGAGGTCGTTGGCTGCGGGCATGACGGGTGCGGATCGGAGTTTGAGTTATTAAAGGGGACAGGAATACCGAGGCGCTTTTCCCTCTGTCAACCGCTGTCTCGACATCTTTTCCGCGGTCTCGCGGAGCCGGTCGTGAGACCGGGGTAACCCGGATGGGTGACCGCCCCGAATCATCTCCAAGCTTGTCATTTCCAAGCACCTTCCGACACTGCGCCGCTACACCACATGAAGCAGCGCACCCTCCTGCGCGAGGTCTCCATCAAGGGCAACGCCCTGCACACCGGGCACGCCGTGCACATGACTTTCAAGCCGGCGCCGGCGAACCACGGCATCGTGTTCAAACGGATGGACCTCCATGGCCATCCCGAGATCAAGCCGCGCGTCGACCTCGTCACCGACCTCGTCCGCGCGACGACCATCCAGCAGGGTCACGCCAAGATCCACACCGTCGAACACGTTCTCAGCGCTCTCAGCGGCTGCGGCATCGACAATCTCCTCATCGAGATGGACGCCGGCGAGCCGCCGATCATGGACGGCTCCGCCCGCGAGTTCGTGAAACTGATCCAGCAGGGTGAGCCCGTCGAGCAGGACGCCGAGCGCGAATACTTCACCCTCACCGAGACCGTCT
>CAYYVB010000549.1:0-1860 GCA_964475035.1 uncultured Opitutaceae bacterium
CTTCATCAACTCGGGATCTTGCTCCTCCATGCGGGCAAAGGAACCACAGCTCTCCGGAACATGACAACGCAATACTGGCTCGTGAAACAGGAACCCGAGGATTACTCGTGGGCCGATTTTGTCCGGGACGGCCGGACGGCTTGGACCGGCGTGCGCAACTACGCCGCGCGCCTGCACCTCCGCGGCATGCAGCCGGGCGATTCGGTGCTGTTCTATCACAGCGGGGACGAGAAAAGCGTGGTCGGCCTCGCGCGCGTCGCGCGTCCCGCCTACGCTGATCCGACCGCCGCGGCGGAGGAAGGCTGGGTCGCGGTCGACCTCGAACCGGTCGCGCCGCTCCGGCAACCGGTCACGCTCGCGCAGATCAAGGCCGAGCCGGCGTTGAAGGAGATCGCGCTCGTGCGCCAGAGCCGGCTCTCCGTGATGCCGCTGCGCGCGGCGGAGTTCAACCGCCTGCGCAAGCTCGGCGGTCTCTGAGCCGCTCGCGCCTTCAGGCGCCGTCCGGCGACGTGAGGTCGATTTCCACCACGACGCGAAATCCGCGGTCGCGCGCCCGGCTCGCGGGCGTCGCGCGTTGCACGGCGCCGTCCGAGGCCTGCCGCCACAACGACGCGCCGTCGTTCGAGCCATCCCCGACCCACTCATGCCGCGGTCCGTCCAATTCCTTGAACTCGTCCGCGGCGGCCGCCCGCCGCAATTCCTCCGCCGAGGGCAGGCGCACCGCGCGGCCCAGCACCCAGGACAACCGCGTGCAAAACTCCTGCGCCTCCTCGAACGAAACGGAGTCCACCGGCGCACCGGCGGCGGACGTGCGGCTCGGGTTGCGGCTCATCACCGCCTGGAATTCCTCCTGCCGCACGGCTGCGCCGAGCAGGGCGTGACGCGCGTCCCCCGGCAACGGACGCAGGCCCTCGAACAGGCGGTCTTGGATCGCGCCCAATTCCCCGGCTCGCGCCTGCAG
Organism: uncultured Opitutaceae bacterium; assembly: GCA_964475035.1. Classification (GTDB taxonomy): domain Bacteria; phylum Verrucomicrobiota; class Verrucomicrobiia; order Opitutales; family Opitutaceae; genus Didemnitutus. Next base: position 962 of record CAYYVB010000549.1, read on the forward strand.
GAAAGTCAGCCGCAGCAAGAGCGCTTCGTCCGCGCCACGGGCCTTCGGCCATCGGGCGCTGACCGCGGCGAGTTGTTCCGCCGCCGCCCGCAGCGCCTGCTCGGCCTGAAAAATCTGACGTCGCCGGAGATGATCGCGGGCGCGCTGCTCAAGCCCCGCCGCCGCGCGCCGCGACTCGGTAGCGAGCAAAGTCTGCCGCTCGGCCTCGATCTGCTCCAGCCGCTCCATGGAGACGAACCGGCTGCGGCTGAAGCGCGCGTTCAGATCGCGTTGCGCTGTCACCGCGCGCGCGAAGGCCTCGGCCGCCGCGATTTCCTGTCCGCCGGCCGCGAGGCGGCGGGCCTCCGCCCAAGCGGATTCGACCTGCGCGTCGAGCCCGTCCGTGTCGAGCACGGCGATCTCGGCGTCGAGCCGCGCGAGCAGGGTGAGATCGGAGAAACGCGTGCGGGCAAACTCGCGGTTCAAGCGCTCCTGCCCCGCGCGGGCGTTGCGGAACAGCGCGAGCGCCTCGCTCCATTGCTCCGCGGACAAAGCCGCCTGCGCCCGGGCGACCGCGTCATCGACCCGCTGTTTCAGCGGCTCGGCGACGAAAGTGACGAATTCCCGCTCGAGGCGTGCCTCGCGTTCGCGGTCGCGCCACAGGTCCGGTCCGGAGCGGTTGACCTCACGCTGCAATTCCCACGCCTCGCGCAGGGCGCGCTCCGCCGCCGCGGTGTCGCCCGCGGCGACGAGCCCCGCCAACTCCGACTCGCGGCGACGGCTGAGTTCGAGCTTCGCGGCGGCGAGCAGACGGTCGAGTTCGGTCTCGAGCCGGGTGATCTCCGGCAGACGCGCCGAAAGGCCGCCGGGCTCCAGCTCCGCCAGCGCGCGCTCGGCACGAAGTAAGGTCTCCACCAGCC
>CAYYVB010000550.1:0-1859 GCA_964475035.1 uncultured Opitutaceae bacterium
ATCAGGTGGAGCCGCACTCTGTAGCGCAGCCGGTAGGCGGAGCATTAGTGGTTAAAAAAACTCCTATTCCCCGCCCTCCATCTCCGGCGCCTTGATCGGCGCGAGCAAACGGTCGAGCTCCGCCGGCGTGGGATTGCGGATCGCGAGCACCGTCAGGATCGCCGGTCCCGCCGGCAACTGCACCGGCGTCGGTTTGCCGACCGCCAGCCCGAGCAACGCCGCCGCGAGAGGCGAGGCGTGCGGAAGGCACTCGATGCCAGTCTGCTCATCGGTCGCCGTCTCGCCGTAGGTCGCAACGAGAAACGTGAACCGGTGCTTCTGCTTCGCCCCGACATCCTGCTTCTCGATCTTGATCACGTGGCCGAGCTGCACGAAGTCGGTCGGTTTCGTCAGCCACGCCGCCGGGTCGACCTCGATGAAGGTGTTGCGGCGATAGAACCGATCGAGGTCGTCCATCTTGCGGTCGACGGCGCGGATCGCGTCCTTCGCGGCCTTGAAGCCGAAATTCTCGCGCAGGTCGCCCTGGCTGTGCGCTTCCACCTTGTCCGCCACGAGCGCCTTGCGCTTCACCTTCAACGCCTCGAATTCGTCGGTCAGCGCACGCAGAAATCCGGCGCGCACGTAGATCGTCATCGGCGGAGGCGGAGCGAGGCGGAAAATGTTTTTGCGGCGCGGCGGGGCCATGCGACGCCGAGTGAGCGAAGCCGGTCACGAAATGCAAGCCGACCCTCGGTCGCGAAAGCCGCGTTGCACCCCGGGCGGCTTCGTCGTTCGCTGGAGCCGTGAAAATCGTCCGGCATCTGACCTCTTCCGGCCCCGCTTGCGCCGCGCTCCAACCCGATGGCTCCGCCCGCGCGATCGAGGGCGACCTCTTCGGCGTGTTCCGCGTCACTGACAGCATCGTCACGCCCGCCAGACTTCTCGCGCCGGTCGCGCCGACGACCATTGTCTGCATCGGCCTCAACTACGCCAAGCACGCCGCCGAGGGCAAACGCCCGCCGCCGGAGCGGCCGATGTGGTTCATGAAATTGCCCGGCGCCGTGCAGGCTCCCGGCGAGCCGATCCGGATCCCGACCGTGCAGGCGAGCACGCGTGTCGATTACGAGGCGGAGCTGGCGATTGTGCTGAAGAAATCCGCCCGCAACGTCGCACGCGCCGATGCCTTCGATTACGTGCTCGGCTACACCTGCGCCAACGACGTGAGCGCGCGCGATTGGCAGCGGGACTGGGGCGGCGGCCAGTGGAACCACGCGAAGAGCTTCGACACCTTCTGCCCGCTCGGCCCCGAGCTCGTCACGCCCGACGAGTTGCCCAACCCGAACGCGCTCCGCATCCGCTCGATCCTCAACGGCACCGTCATGCAGGATTCGAACACCGCCGACATGATCTTCGACGTGCCGACGCTGATCGAATTTCTCACCGCCGACAAAACGCTTCCCGCCGGCACGCTCATCCTCACCGGAACGCCCGAGGGTGTCGGCTTCGCGCGGCAACCTCCGGTGTGGTTGCAGCGCGGCGACACCATCGCGGTCGAGATCGAGGGCATCGGCACGCTGGCGAATCCTGTCGCGTAGATGAAGTGCGCGTCCCGGCGCGCAGGCTTGGATTTTTCACCCGGAATTTATTTCCGCCTGCCGGACGCTTGGCCTTTACGCGCCGCCGGGGTTGCGTCTGACTCATCGCACCGTGCCGGAGCCCCGCCTCAACCGCAAACACGGGTTCCTCGCCGTTGTTCTGGCGGGAATCATCGGAATGCTGGCCGGACTCGGCAGCTACACCTTCACCTACGCGCACGGGCTGTCGTATTTCTCCAACAACCCGCAGGCCTGCGTAAACTGCCACATCATGCGGCCGCACTA
>CAYYVB010000551.1:0-1858 GCA_964475035.1 uncultured Opitutaceae bacterium
CTTCCATCCTGATCGTCGACGACCTCATCTCCATCCACGAGATGCTCGAGGCCGTGATCCAGCCGACCGGTTATGCGACCTCGTTCGCGACCGACGGCGAGAAGGCGCTCGCCCGCTACAAGGCCGAGAAATTTGACCTCGTGCTGGCTGACATCGACATGAAGCCGATGGACGGCATCACGTTGCTCAAGCACCTCAAGCAATACGACCCGAGCTGCGTCGTCATCATCATGACGGCCTACGCCAGCACCGAGAGCGCGATCCAGGCCCTGAAGTTCGGCGCCTTCGATTACCTGCAGAAGCCATTCCGCGTCGACGAACTGATCAGGACGCTCAAGCGCGGCGTCGAGTTCAAGCGCGTCATCGCCGAGCGCGAGAGCACCCCGCTCGGCGGCGCGGCCAAGCCCGCGGACTTCGAGGCTCGTCTCGTCGGTGGCAGCGCCAAGATCAAGCGCCTCGTCACCCAGCTCAGGAAACTCGCCACCGCGCACACCCCGGTCCTCGTGACCGGCGAACTCGGCACCGGCCACGAGGTCGCGGCCGAGTTGTTGCACCTCGCCGGCACGCCCGCCGGCAGTCCGCTGGTCAACATCGACTGCAAGCTCCAGTCACCGGCCGTCCTGCACGACGGTCTTCTCGGCGCCGATGGCACCGGCGGCTCCTGGGTCCAGCAGGCCAAGGGCGGCACGCTCGTGCTTCAGCACATCCAGTGCCTCGCGCCAGTCGCGCAGGAAAAACTCGTCTCTGTCCTCCGCGGCATCGCCCACCAGCTCCGCGTCGTCTGCACGACCGAGATCGACCTCGAGAAGCTCACCGAGGAAGGCGGTTTCAACGAGGAGCTCTTCTACCGCATCGCCGCGCTCCCCGTGCAGCTGCCGCCGCTGCGCGAACGCCTCGAGGACATCCCCGCGCTCCTCGCCGATGTCGCCACGCGCTCTGCCAATCCGCAGTTCGACGCGCGTCAGATCGAGTTCACCGAGGACGCCCTCGTCACGCTCCGCGCCTATCGCTGGCCGGGCAATCTCGCGGAATTCACCCAAGTCATTTCACAGACCCTCGCGACCTCCGAGACCCGCGTGGTCACTTCGGCCCAATTGCCGCTCCGCGTGCATGAGCTGAAGGACTGGCCCACGCTGGCTGATTACCTCGCCGGGCAGGAAAAACAATACGTTGCCCGCGTCCTCCACGCCACCGGTGGCGACAAAGCCAAGGCGGGCCGGGTCCTCGGCATCGATCCGACGAAGATTTGAGCCGGCGGGTGGCGGCAAAAGGCCCCGATGCGGCGGGAAAATCGCCCGGTTGTGCCGGCGGGTTTCGTCATGGACCCTTTTCCCGCTTGCGGCGCGTTTCCACGCTCTCAACCCTCGCCGAAATCTGCGCTCATGCCCAAACGCACTGACCTCGAGTCCATCCTGATCATCGGCGCCGGCCCCATCATCATCGGCCAGGCCTGCGAATTCGACTATTCCGGCACGCAAGCGTGCAAGGCGCTCAAAGAGGAGGGCTACAAGGTCATCCTCGCGAACTCCAATCCGGCCACGATCATGACCGATCCGGAGTTCGCCGACGTCACCTACATCGAGCCGCTCACGGTCGACATCCTTGAAAAGATCATCGCCAAGGAGCGCCCCTCCGCGTTGCTGCCGACGCTCGGTGGCCAGACCGCGTTGAACCTCTCGATGCAGCTGCACGAGCAGGGCATCCTGAAGAAATACGGCGTCGAGATGATCGGTGCCAAGCCGCACGCGATCCAGAAGGGCGAGGACCGCCAGCTTTTCAAAGAGGCGATGCTCAAGATCGGCCTCGACGTCGCGAAGTCCCGCGTCGTCCACACGCTCGATGAAGCGCGCAAGGCGGC
>CAYYVB010000552.1:0-1855 GCA_964475035.1 uncultured Opitutaceae bacterium
GGGTTGGACGCCGCGCACGCGGGTGATGTTCTGGCCGTGAGGGCATTGGTATGTTTACCTCTGCTACGGCATCCACGAGATGCTGAACCTCGTCACCGGCCCCGACGGGTTTCCCGCGGCCGTCCTGATCCGCGGCGTCGAGGGCGCGCTCGGTCCGGGACGCGTGACGAAGCAACTCGCGATCGATCGCCGCCTCAACGCCCTGCCGGTCGCGCCGGCGACGGGGCTGCATGTCGAGGATCACGGCTTCGTGGCGCCGCGGAAACACATCGTCGTCGGACCGCGCTTGGGCGTCGATTATGCGGGACCGGTGTGGGCGGCTAAACCGTGGCGATTCCGCATCGCCGCGGAGCAACTGCGGCGCTCCTGAGCGCCCGCGGGCCTCAGTCGGCCTTCGCACCGGCCGCCGCGGCTGGCGGCGGCTCGTAGCCGCTGAGCAGGAGCGAGGCGGTGCCGTAGTTCAGCTTGAGCTGCATCTTCACGGGCAGTTGCGAACCGTCCTGCGCGATCCAGACCTTGATCTCACCGCCGCGCTTGAAGAGGCCCTTCGGTGTGCCGCGCATGGTCGGAACGAGGACGAGGGCGCGGTATTTGCCGAGCGGCGTGCGCACTTCCTCGTAGTGCTCGGCTCGGATGGTGAGCGGGTAGATGTCGCGGCCGAAGTGCACGAGGATGTCGCGCGCATCGCCGGGCTTCATGCCCCAATCGCGCGTCTGCACGAGCGCGCTGATGAGGTCGAGCGGATCGCCGTCCGGAATGGGGATGTTGCCGCTGCGGCCGGGCCGGCTGTGGTCGACGTGCCGCGCGACCTTGGCGGCGTAATCGAAGGTCGTGCCGGAGTCGGTCTTGCGGTTGCCGTCCTGGCCGGTCTCGCGCGTCCAAAGGATGCGGCCGGAAGCACGGTCGATCAGCACCTCGGCGCGGTTGTCGAGGGAATAGACCCCGCGCACGAAGCCGCGCGACGACGTCGTGTTGACGAGGCGCATGAGCGCGCGGCCGTCGGCATCGCTCTCGGCGCGGGCCTCGATGGTGATCTCGCCGGCGCGCGGGAAGATGGCGAAGCCGACCTTGTAGGTGAACTTCTCGCCGTCGCGAAAGGCCGAGTAGGGCGCCGCAGACGACAGCGGTCCGAGGGCGGTCATGGCGAGGAGCAGCGGGAAAAGACGGCGCAACATGGCACGAAGGTAAGAGGGATGCCCGTTCAGAGGGAAAGTTCCATCTGGTTGACCTTGCCGAGCGCCCAGGCGTCGACGCCGCGGGCGCGGAGCGTGGCGGCGAACTCGCGGGCGAAACCGTGCACGGTGTAGACGGCGCGCGGTTGCACGCGTTCGACGAAGGCGAGGAGTTCGTTGAAATCGGCGTGGTCGGACAGCGGGAACATCGCGTCGCAACCGTAGCGATACTTCGTCGCCGGGTCCAGCGCCCAGCCTGTGACGGCGGCCGTGCGCTTCGGGTTGATCCAGTCGAGCAGCGGCGCCCCCGGCGGCGTGATGACGACGTGGCCGGGATGCGTGCGGGCGTCGAATTCGGCGTAGGGCGGCATCTTTTCGCCGAGCTGCTCATAGACGCGCGTCAACTGCCACGCTTGCGGGTGCAGCATGACCCCGAGGCCGGCGCCGCCGACGAGGCGGAGCAGCTCTTGGGTCTTCCCAAGCGTATAGGCGTAGAGCACCGGCGTCGCGCCGGTGGCGAGCGTCTCGCGGCAGAACGCCACGATGGCCGCCTCGGTATCCTCCGTCGGCGGCATCACGTAGCGCGGCAGACCGAAGGTCGTCTCCATGATCAACACGTCCGCCGCCGGCGTCGCGCAGGGCTCGGCGGCGAGGCCGCGGCGGAGCTTGAAGTCGCCGGTGTA
>CAYYVB010000553.1:0-1852 GCA_964475035.1 uncultured Opitutaceae bacterium
TCGAGGAACTTGTCGATCAGCACGGGCTTGCCGGGCATGACCGCGAAGACCTGGTGCACGACCTCGCGCAGCTCGGCTTCGCTGTAGAGGATGAACATGCCGCGACCGCCGAGCACGAACGACGGGCGCACGAGCACGGGGTAACCGAGTTCCCCGGCGAACGCGATCGCGTCGGGCTCGGACAGCGCCGTGCGACCGGCGGGCGACTTCAGCTTCACCTGGTCGAGCACGGCGGCGAAGAGCTTGCGGTCCTCGGCGGTGTCGATGCTTTCGGGCGAGGTGCCGATGATGTTCACGCCGCGGGCCTTCAGGGCACTGGCGAGATTGAGCGGAGTCTGGCCGCCGAACTGGGCGATGGCGCCGATGCAGCCCTCCTGCTCGTAGATTTCGAGCACGTCCTCGAGCGTTAGCGGCTCGAAGTAGAGACGGTCGGACGTGTCGTAGTCGGTCGACACGGTCTCGGGATTCGAGTTGACCATCACGGTCTCGAAGCCCGCCTCGCGCAGCGCGAACGACGCGTGCACGCAGCAGTAGTCGAACTCGATGCCCTGGCCGATGCGGTTCGGGCCGCCGCCGATGATCATGATCTTCTTTTTCTTCGAAGGCAGGATCTCGTTCTCGTCGCCGTAGCTCGAGTAGTAATAAGGCGTGAAGGCCTCGAACTCCGCCGCGCAGGTGTCGACGAGGCGGTAGGTCGTGTTGACGCCGGCCTTTTTGCGCGCGGCGCGCATGGTGTCGAAGTCGACCTTGAGGAAGTGCGCGAGCTGCGCGTCGGAGAAGCCGAACTGCTTCGCGCGCTTCAGCGTGCGCGCGTCGAGCGTGGCAAGCGTGAGCTTCTTGAGGTCCTGCTCCATCTCGTGGAGCTCGCGCAGCTGCGTGAGGAACCACGGGTCGATCTTCGTGAGATCGAAAATTTCCTCGACCGTCATGCCGGCGAGGAAGGCCCAGCGGATGTAGTAAACGCGCTCGGCGTTCGGCGTGCCGAGTTTCTGGCGGAGCGTCTGCTCGTCGGGCAGTTCGTCGCCGCCGTATTTGCCGCCGCCGCCCCAGCCGCGCGCGCCGGTCTCGAGCGAACGCAGGCACTTCTGGAACGACTCCTTGAACGTGCGGCCGATCGCCATCGCCTCACCGACGGACTTCATCGCGGAGGTGAGCGTGGCGTTGGAACCGGGGAATTTTTCGAAGGCGAAGCGCGGGATCTTCGTGACGACATAGTCGATCGTCGGCTCGAAGCTCGCAGGCGTGAGGCGCGTGATGTCGTTGCGCAGCTCGTCGAGCGTGTAGCCGACGGCGAGCTTGGCCGCGATCTTGGCGATGGGGAAGCCGGTGGCCTTGGAGGCGAGCGCGGACGACCGCGACACGCGCGGGTTCATCTCGATCACGACCATGCGGCCGGTCGCGGGGTCGACGGAGAACTGGATGTTGGAGCCGCCGGTCTCGACGCCGATCTCGCGGATGACGGCGAACGAGGCGTCGCGCATCACCTGGTACTCCTTGTCGGTCAGCGTGAGCGCCGGCGCGACGGTGATGGAGTCGCCCGTGTGCACGCCCATCGGGTCGAAGTTCTCGATCGAGCAGATGACGACGCACTGGTCCTTGTGGTCGCGCATGACCTCCATCTCGTATTCCTTCCAACCGAGGAGGCACTCTTCGATGAGGACCTCGTGCGTCGGCGAGGCTTCAAGGCCGCCGTTGACGATCTGTTCGAATTCTTCGCGGTTGTAGGCGATGCCGCCGCCGGTGCCGCCGAGCGTGAACGACGGACGGATGATGAGCGGCATGGTGCCGATTTCCTCAGCCGCCTTGCGCGCTTCATCGAGCGTGTGGACGACGCGGGACTTCGCGACGTCGA
>CAYYVB010000554.1:0-1845 GCA_964475035.1 uncultured Opitutaceae bacterium
CACGTCGGCGACGATGCCGACGATGGTGCCCCACTCAGGCGCGCCGTCGGTCGCCGGAGCGAGGCGACCGCCGAGCGCGTCACCGGCGGGGAAAAGGGCGCGCGCCGTCGACTGGCTCACGAGATACACGCGACCGGACTCCGCGGTGTCGGCCGCGCCGAACAGCCGGCCGGCGACGAGCGGCGTGCCGACGGTGGCGAAATAGTCGTGGTCCACGGTGTTGAGGAGGGCTGCGGGTTCACGGCCGGGTGCCGGACGCGGCCGGCCGTCGAGTTGGAGCTTCATGATCTCCGACCAGAAAAAGTAGGGTTCGAACGACGCGAGGCTCGCCGCCTCGACGCCCGGCAAGGAGCGCAAGCGCTCCAAGGCGAGGCGCTGGAAGGCGAGGACGGCGTCGTTGTCCCGATACGTCGCCACCGGCAGGGCGATCGTGCCGCTGACGAGTTGCGTGGCGTCCCAGCCGCCTTGGCGGCGGTGGAGGTCGTCGAGACCGCGGATGAAGATCGCCGCGCCGGAGAGCAGGACGAGCGCGAGGGCGAACTGGCCGACGACGAGCAGGCGGCGGAAAAGCTGCGTGCCGCGTCCGCCGGTGGAGCCGCGGGCCCCGCTCTTGAGCGTCTCGTTCAGGTCCACGCGGCGGGCGTAGAGCGCGGGCAACAGTCCGAAGGCGAGCGCGGTGAGGAGCGAAGCGCCGAGCGCCCAGGCAAGGACCTTCGGGTCGAGCGCGAAGTTGACCTGCTCGCCGTTGTCACCGGTCGAGCGGACGCGCGTCCAGTGGTGGAAACCCTCGATCACGGCCAGCGCGACGGCACCGCCGGCGGCGGAGAGGAGGAGGGATTCCGCCACGAACGGGCGTATGAGTTGCAGGCGCGAGGCGCCCAGCGCGGCGCGCACGGCGAACTCGCGGGTGCGCGTGATGGTGCGGACGAGGTAGAGGTTGGCGAGGTTGGCGCAGGCGAGCACGAGGACGAAACCCGAGAGCGCGATGAGCAACGCGAGCGTCGCGGGCGAACCGTAGGAGGCGATGATGAGATCCTCGCTCCACCAGGAGCTGCCGGCGTTCTCCGCGGGGAAGGCCTGGGCTTGGCGCGCCGACAACTCGGCGAGGAACGCGCTCGCCCGCGGGGCATCGGTCGCGGGGGCCCGCAGGCCAATGACGCGGATATTCTGTTCGAGGCGATCGGCGGCCTGCGCCGGCGTGAGCGCGAGCGGGCGGAAGAAGTCGATGTTGCCGAGATGACGCCAGTCGTTGAACGAGACGGGGAGGATGCCGATGACTTCGTGCGGCTCGCCGTCGATGCGCACGGTGTGACCGAGGATGCCGGGGTCGGCGGCATAGCGGTTGCGCCAGACGCGCTGGCTGAGGATGACGACCTTGTCGCGGCCGGGTGTGTCCTCGTCCGGGCGGAAGGCGCGGCCGAGTTCGATCTGCACGCCAAGGACGGAAAAGAAATTGGCGGTGGCCAACGCGGAGGAGGCGAGTTCGGCCGGGGCGCCGGGATCGGCGAGACTGGCCGGACGGGGCCGGTAGGCGGCGAACTCGCCGTAGCCCATCTTCGCTTCGCGCAGGGCCGCGACATCCGCGGCGGCGAAGTTGCCCTCGCGGAACTGCGGCGTCGCCCGCCACACGCGCTCGAGGCGGTCGCGGTTCGCGTAGGGGAGCGGTTTGAGCATGATGCCGTTGGTCACGCTGAACATCGACGTGTTGGCGCCGATGCCGAGACCGAGCGTGAGCACCGCCAGCACGGTGAAGCCCGGCGAGCGCGCGAGCTGGCGCGCGGCGAAGCGCAGGTCCTGGCCGAAGCGCTCGAGCGCGCCCCAGCCGAAGGTGTCGCGGGATTGCTC
>CAYYVB010000555.1:0-1841 GCA_964475035.1 uncultured Opitutaceae bacterium
GCCCCGACCTGCTGCTCACCGACGACGGCTTCGCGCTCACCGAGCTCGACTCCGTTCCGGGCGGTATCGGCCTGACGGCCTTCCTCAACCGCCTCTACGGCGCCGAGGGCGACACCGCGATTCTTGGCCACGGCGACATGATGCTGGAGAATTTCCACGCCTCGCTCGCCGCGCTCCGCCCCGGCGTGCGCAACCCGCTCATCGCCCTTGTCGTCAGTGACGAGGCCGCCACCTACCGGCCCGAGATGCAATGGCTCGCCGCCGAACTGCAGCGCCGCGGCCACCGCGTGTTCTGCCTGCATCCCGACGACGTGTTCCCGCTCGGTGGCGAGCTGTTCTTCGACATCGAGGGCACGCCCGAGAAGATCGATGTCATCTACCGGTTCTTCGAGCTGTTCGACTGGGCGAACATCCGCCTCATCCCTCACCTGCTCGAGGCCTGGTCCGCCGGTCACGTCGCCGTCGCCCCGCCGCTGCGGCCGTTCCAGGAGGAGAAGCTGGGGCTCGCGCTCTTCCACCACCACCTGTTGCAGGAATTCTGGGCGGAACACCTCCCGCGCCGCTCCCGCGAGATCCTGCGCCGGCTCATCCCGCAATCGTGGATCATGGACCCCGCGCCGCTCCCGCCCGGCGCCGTGCTCGACGGTCCGCGCGCCGGCGGACGCATGCTCAACGACTGGCGCGACCTCGCCGGCGCGTCGCAGAAGGAACGCGACCTGATCATCAAGATCTCCGGGTTCCACGAGACCGCATGGGGCGCGCGCAGCGTGGTGTTCGGCAGCGATTGTTCCCGCGAGGAATGGCAGGCCGGCATCGACCTCGCCCTGCGCCTCGCCCCGACCAACCTCCATATCCTCCAGGAATACCGCAAACCCCGCCGGGTGGAGCACACGCTCTACGAGTCGAAGGACGGCCATCCTGCCGTAGCCTTGGCGAAGGCGGGGCGCCTGCGCCTCTGCCCGTATTATTTCGTCGTGGGCGGCGAGGCCCGGCTCTCCGGTGCGCTCGCAACTTTCTGTCCACCCGACAAAAAGATCATCCACGGCATGCAGGATGCGGCCTTGCTCCCGGCTAGGGTTTCCGCCTTAGCTTAACCGGTGCGACCCTTCGCCGGTTTCATCTGGAATACCCTTCAGGGCAACTCTCCGCGCCGTTGGCGGGTGATTGTTTTCCTGTGCTCACTCCTCGCCGCCTCGGTCACTCCCGTGTCGGCCCAGACCGTTGACCTCGCCACGGTGCGCCAACGCGCCGAGCAGGGCGATTCCGCCGCGCAAAACGCCCTCGGCAACTACTTCACCCAGGCGCAGAACTTCACCGAGTCCTTCGCTTGGTATGAGCGCGCCGCCGCGCGCGGTTTCGCACCGGCGCAATTCAATCTCGGCCTTTCCTACGAACTCGGCCGCGGGGTCGCGGCGAACGACCAGCAGGCCTTTCGGCACTACCTCCTCGCCGCCGAACAGGGCTTCGGCCCGGCGCAATTCAACGTCGGCAACATGTATTCGGCCGGCCGCGGCGTCGCCGAGGACCAGTTCGAAGCCGTCGTCTGGTTCCGCCAAGCCGCGGAAAAAGGCATCCCCGAGGCGCAATTCAATCTCGCGCTGGCGTTCGAGAGCGGGCGCGGCGTTCGGCGCGACGAGGAACAGGCCGCCCGCTGGTATCGGCTCGCCGCCGACCAAGGCTACGCCCGCGCCCAGTATAACTTCGGGCTGATGCTTGAAGACGGCCGCGGGATCGCGCGCGACGAAAGTGTCGCGGCACGCTACTACCGCCTTGCCGCTGAGCAGGGCTTCGCCCCGGCCATGAACAACCTTGGCCTCATGTATGCCGCCGGCCGCGGCGGA
>CAYYVB010000556.1:0-1829 GCA_964475035.1 uncultured Opitutaceae bacterium
CGCTGATCCACCCGGAGGACACCGCCGCCGCGCCCGACCGTCTCGCGGGACGCGCGCCGTCGACCGGCTCGCGCCCCTTCGCCGTCGAATACCGGCTCAAGCACGCGCGCGGCCACTTCGTCTGGGTGCAGAGCGTCGGCGTGCAACTCTTCGCGCCCAATGGCGCGCTCCAGCGCGTGGTCGGCGCCCACCTCGACATCACCGAGCGCAAGGAGCTCGAGGAGTCCGCCCTCCGTGCCGAGGAACGCCTCGCCACGCTCGGCGAGCGCGGGCGCGTGGCGTTGTTCGAACTCGATTTCACCGCCTCGACCGCTTGGCTTTCGCCGGCCTTCAAGGCGCTGCTCGGTTTCGCCGACGACGAGCTGCCGGACGAACCCGAGTCCGTCCTGCGCGCGCTGCCGCCGGAGGAGACGACGGGCGGACTCGCGGCGTTCTTCACCGCGCGCCAGCCCGGCTTCGCCGTCTGCTACGAGGCGCTGCGGCTGCGCCATCGCAACGGCTCCGACCTGTGGGGCTACGCGGGCTACGTCCGCCTCGTCACGCGCAAGAAGGAGCTGCAGCGCGTGCTCGGCTTCGTCGCCCCGTTGCCGGCCGACGGTGCCGGTGCCGCGGGCGGTGTGACGGCCGCGCAGTTCTCCGCCCTGCTCGACGAGATCCACGAGGGCGTGCTGCTCGTGGACGCGCGCGATTGCGTGGCGTTCCTCAACCCCGCCGCCGAGCGCCTGCTCGGGCGGCTGGCCGACGAGATCGTCCACCAACCGGCCGCCGAGGTTTTCCGCCTCGTCCACCGGCAAAGCGGCACGCCGGCCGAAAACCCCATCGACCGCGCCCTCACCACCGGCGAAGCGACGCCGCTGAACAACGAATACGCGCTCGAGCGCAGCGGCGGCGCGAAGCCCGTGCCGGTCGTCTTCAGTTGCCGCCCCGTCGCCGACGCCGGCGGCCAGGTCGCGGGCGCCGTCGTGGTGTTCCGCAATCCCGACGAGATGGGACTCACGCCCGAGGAATTGGTCCGCGCCAACCGCTTCGAGGCGCTCGGCCAGCTCGCCGGCGGCATCGCGCACGATTTCAACAATCTCCTCACGACCATCCTCGGCGGCGTCTCGCTGGCGAAGGACAACCGCGATACCTCCGGCCTCGAGAACAGCGAGCGCGCCTGTCTCGCGGCCAAGGCGCTGAGCAAGCAGCTCCTCACCTTCGCCAAGGGCGGCACGGGCACGCGCCAGGTGATCAAGACCGCCGACCTCCTCACCGACTCCGTCCGCCTCGCCGCCGCCGGCTCGACGGTGAAAGTCGAACTCAGCGCGCCCGCCGACCTCGCCACGATCCAGGTCGACCGCGCGCAGTTGCTGCAGGTTTTCCAGAACCTCATCATCAACGCCATCCAGGCCATGCCCTCCGGCCTGGGGAACATCTGGGTCACCGCCGGCAACGTCGCGCTCGCCGAGAACCAGATCCCGCCGCTGCCCGCCGGCCAATACGTCGCCGTTGAGGTGCGCGACAACGGCAGCGGCATCAAGCCCGAGCACCTGGAGAAGATCTTCGACCCGTTCTTCACCACGAAGAAGACCGGCACCGGCCTCGGCCTCGCCACCGTGCTCTCGATCGTGAAACGCCACGGAGGACAGATCGGCCTCGATTCGGAGATCGGCGTCGGCACGACATTCACCGTGTTCCTCCCGCGCGCCGAACAGGAGGCCGCCGTCGAGGCGCGCCGCGCCCCGGCCTTCAATGTCGCGTCCCGCACCGGCCGCATCCTGTTCATGGATGACGACCCCGAGATCAGCCACCTCACGGCGCAGATGCTCACGAGCCTCGAATACAAATAC
>CAYYVB010000557.1:0-1825 GCA_964475035.1 uncultured Opitutaceae bacterium
ATGACTGGGCGTCAATCGGGCGCACCGAAAACGTCGTAGTAGTCTACCACGGAGACGGAAAATTTGTGCGCGCTTGGAAACTTGAAGATATTTTCGCCCCTGAGGAGCGAAAGCGGTTTGTTTCGTCAACTACATCGACATTGTGGCGAGGAGACATCGTCTTGTTCGAGAGTCGTAGCCAGGGACCAATCATTTTCATAAGTCCAAAGACCCTGTTAGCAGAGCAAGAGAAAGATCCGAAGACTGGGCGGGAAGTGCTCTTCAATGTCGACAAATTGACGTTCCAGAAAAGATGAAAAGCGTTCAACCAATCGGCGCAGACAACTCCGTGGCTTCGCTCCTCCGCACTGACTAAAGGAGTCATGCTGAGGTTGCCCTGATTTGACGGACAGGGAGTTGAGGGCAAAAACGGAAAGATTCCCAATGAAATACACCCATGCGAGCAGGTCTGGGGCGGGCTAGGAAACACTTGCTCTGGCTGGGAGTAAGCCGGGCAAGTCGAGGCCGAGTCCGCTCTCGCCGGAATGCTGTTCAACGCTTTGCCTCGAGCTGCCTTATGTCCCTGACTCAATGCCCCGCCATTTGTGTCCCGCCGACGGCGGTGCAGTTGGCGCATGGGGGGTGACTGGGAGCATGGCCGGCATTGGTAGATCGGGCGGCTGCCGGACGAGGCCGAGTTGGCGCGCTGCGCCGGCGACAAGGAGGAGCTGGCGTTCGAACTGTTCGTCGGCGCGGCGTTCTGCGGTGTGCGGTTCACGGGGTCGCCGGCCGCGGTCGGGGAGCGCATCCGGGACTGCTTCGCCGCGGCCCGCGCGGCGCACGGCGGCGCGGATTTCTTCGCGGAACTCTCCGCCCGCACCGGCCTGCAAGGCTGGGGCGCGAAGGTGGACTTCGCCGAGGTGGGCGCGGTGAACGCCTGGAAGTCCATCGGCGCCGTGCGCGTGGAAGGACTGCCGGTGGCGGAGGCAGACTTCGAGGCGTGGTGGCAGGCGATCGCCCGTTCGCCCGTGGCGCGGGAAACGGCCCAACCGAAGGCGGTGGAGTTCGCGTGCTCCGCACCCGTGCCGCATTGGTTTGCCCTGCCCGTCTCGACGCCGGAGCCGCCTCATGCGCCCGACCGCGGATTGTTGCGCGCGGCGGTCCGCGCGGCCGTCGGTTCGAGCTGAGGCTCAGCCGAGCTTGGCCAGCACGAGGGCGAGCGCGAAACCGAGGAAGACGAGGCCCAGCGCGCGGTCGATCCAGTGGCCGTGGCGGAGAAAGCGGCGGCGGATCGGCGTGTGCGTGAAGAGCACGGACACGAGGCAGAACCACGCCATCGTCGCGACGACCAGCCACGCGCCGTAGCCGAGCTTGAGCAGGGCCGGCGTGTCGGGACTCACCCGCAGGGCGTAGAGCGAGATGAAAAAGAGCGCGGCCTTCGGGTTGAGGACGTTGACAATGAAACCCTGCCGCCACGCGGCGCCGTCCGTGGGGGCGTCGTCGCGCGCGGCGAGGTCGACGTCACCGGAGCGCGGTGGTGAGCGCAGGGCCTGCACGCCGACCCAGGCGAGGTAGGCGGCGCCGAGGTATTTCACGGCGTTGAGGACCACGGGGGATTCGTTGAGCAACAGGCCGAGTCCGAACGAGCAGTAGCCGACGTGGAAGGCGATGCCGCTGCCGATGCCGATGCTGGCCCAGACGGCGACGCGGCGGCCGTGGGCGAGGCTCTGCCGCAGGACGAGGGCGAAATCCGGTCCGGGGCTGGCGACGGCGAGCGCGTGGGCGACGGCGAGAGTAAGAAAGTCGGTCCAGTAGGAGGCCATGCGGGGATCGGTCCGATATGAGC
>CAYYVB010000558.1:0-1816 GCA_964475035.1 uncultured Opitutaceae bacterium
CGCGCAAGGCCCACTTCCGCTACAACCAAGCCTCGCACGCCTACGCGATGGAGGCGCTCGGCGACATCCCGGGTTTCCTCAAGGACGTGCTTCCGCACTGGAAGAAACAGTTCGCGATCGAGGTCGATGCCAAGGTCGACTCGCTCAAGCTCGGCGCGCGCACGATCGAGATCGAGGCCGTCGCCGACAGCCGCCCCGCGGGCAAGGGCGCCGCGTCCGCCGCGGGCGACGCCGCCGGCCTGAACCTGCGCTGGATTTTCCGCGCGGGCGAAAAACTCCTCACCGACGAGCAGGCCACCGCGCTGCTCAAGCACGGCCGCACGCCGATGCTCGTGCCCGACCTCGGCATCGTGACGATGTCGCAGGACAAGTGGGACAGCCTCAACCAGTGGCGCAAGAACCTCGAGGAGGCCGAGTCCGCCGGCGGCGCCGTGCCGCCGTATCTGATCTTCTCCCTCTTCAACGACAGCCGCATCAAGGTCACCGTCGGCCCCGAGCTCGAGGCGTGGCGCCAGCGCGTGATGGCGCCGCCGGTGGAGCCGCCCGCGCTGCCGGAGTATCTGCGCAACTACCAGCGCCGCGGCGTCGAGTGGATGCACCACCTCGCCGAGACCGGCTGCCACGGCCTGCTCGCTGACGAGATGGGCCTCGGCAAGACCGCGCAGGTCATCGCGCTGCTCAAGACGCGTCCGCTTGCCGAGCGCCGCCACATCGTCGTCTGCCCCGCGAGCGTCGTGCCCGTGTGGCGCGAGGAGATCGCGCGCTTCTTCCCCGAGGCGAAGGTCGAGACGCTGAAGTCCGGCCACGATTTCACCACCAACCCCGAGCCCTGCATCTGGCTCGCGAGCTACACGCAGCTGCGCAAGCACCGTGCGCTGCTCGACGCGACGGAGTTCGGCTACGCCGTGCTCGACGAGGGCCAGTTCATCAAGAACCCGGACGCGAAGGTCACGCAGGCCTGCTTCGCGCTGCGCGCCGCGCATCGCCTCGTGCTGACGGGCACGCCGCTCGAGAACCGCCAGTTGGACCTGTGGTCGATCTTCCGCTACCTGCTGCCCGGCCTGCTCGGCTCGCGCGCGGGCTTCGAGACGGCGCTCGTCACCGACCGCGACGGCACGATGAGCCGCCTGCGCCAGCAGATCGCGCCGTTCAAGCTCCGCCGCACGAAGAACGAGGTCGCCACCGAACTGCCGCCGAAGGTCGAGATGGATCTCCTGTGCCCGCTCACCGAGGTGCAGCGCGCCGAATACGCCCGCATCTGCACCGAGGGCCTCGCGCGCCTCGGCGAGGACATCACGGTCGCGTTGCGCGAGAAATCCTTCGGCTTCCTCGCGCTCCTCACGCGCCTGCGCCAGATCTGCTGCGACCCGGACCTCGTGCCGTGGCTCAACTCGCCGCTCAGCGATTCCGGCAAGCTGCAGCTCCTCGTCGAGAAACTCGCGGAGATCGTGAGCAGCGGGCACAAGGTGGTCATCTTCTCGCAGTTCGTCGCGCTCCTCGACCGCGTGCGCAGCGCGCTCGCGGCGCATTATCCGGACCTGCAGCGCTTCGAGATCACGGGCATGACGGTCGACCGGCAGAAGCCCGTGCAGCAGTTCCAGACCGCGCAGGGCGCGGCGGTGATGCTCGTCTCGCTCAAGGCCGCCGGCACCGGCATCACGCTGCACGCCGCGGACTACGTCTTCCTGCTCGACCCGTGGTGGAACCCGGCCGTCGAGGACCAGGCCATCGACCGCGTCCACCGCATCGGCCAGACGAACACCGTGTTCGTCTACCGCATGGTGACGGCCGGCACGATCGAGGAGCGCATCCAGGC
>CAYYVB010000559.1:0-1813 GCA_964475035.1 uncultured Opitutaceae bacterium
GCCATCAACTCCGCCATCGAGATCGACCTGACCGGCCAGGTCTGCGCCGACTCGATGGGCCACAAGATCTACTCCGGCATCGGCGGGCAGATGGACTTCATCCGCGGTGCGGCGCTCTCGCCCGGCGGCAAGCCCATCATCGCGCTGCCCTCGACGGCCAAGAACGGCACCATCTCGCGCATCACCGCCGAGCTGAAGGCCGGCGCCGGCGTCGTCACGACGCGCGGCCACGTCCACTGGGTCGTGACGGAATACGGCGCGGTCAACCTCCAGGCCAAGACGCTGCGCGAGCGCGCCGAAGCCCTGATCTCGATCGCGCACCCGGATTTCCGCGCCGAACTCCGCCGCACCGTCAATGGCTTGCGGCATTTCAACTTCGCGGGCTGATTCGTCCAGCCGCCCGCCTTTGCCGGTAAATTTTCGCCCCGCCGTTGTCGGCGGCGCGATTCGTGCTAGAGTTTCTCCATGTCCCTCCGCGTCGCCTTCTTCGACACCAAACCCTACGATCGCGAATACTTCGAGCGCGCGCCTGCCGCCGCGGAGCTGGCGCTGACCTTTCTCGAGCACCGGCTCGGGCCCAGCACAGTGGCGACGGCGCACGGGGCGGACGCCGTGTGCTGTTTCGTCAACGACCGGCTCGAGCGCCCCGTGCTCACTCAGCTCCGCGCCGCCGGCGTGCGGCATATCGCGCTGCGTTGCGCCGGGTTCAACAACGTCGACCTCGCCGCGGCGAAGGAGCTCGGCCTCACCGTCACGCGCGTGCCCGCCTACTCGCCGCACGCCGTGGCCGAGCACACGGTGGCGCTGCTGCTCACGCTCAACCGCAAGATCCACCGTGCCCACAACCGCGTGCGCGAGCAGAACTTCTCGCTCGCGGGCCTCGTCGGCTTCGATCTGCACGGCAAGACCGCCGGCCTCGTCGGCACGGGCAAGATCGGCCGCATCACGGCGGAGATCCTCCGCGGCTTCGGCATGAGCGTGCTGGCGTTCGACCCGTTCCCGTCGGCCGACTGGGCGGCCGCGCACGGCGTCGACTACGTGACGCTCGACCGGCTCTTCGCCGAGAGCGACGTCGTCTCGCTGCACACGCCGCTTTCCCCGGAAACGAACCAGTTCATCAACGCGACCTCGCTCGCGCGCATGAAACCGGGCGTCGTCCTCGTCAACACGAGCCGCGGCAAGCTGGTCGACACCGCCGCGCTCATCGCCGCGCTCAAGACCGGCCACGTCGGCGGCGTCGCGCTCGACGTGTATGAGGAGGAAGAAGGCGTGTTTTTCGAGGATCACTCCGGCCACGTGCTGGCCGACGACGAGCTCGCGCGGCTGCTGACGTTTCCCAACGTGCTCATCACTTCGCACCAAGCCTTCCTCACCCGTGAGGCGTTGGGCGAGATCGCGCGCGTCACGGCGGAGAACCTGCAAAACCTCACTCACGGCCGGCCCTTCCTCACCGGCACGCAGCTCGCCTGAGCGGCCGCAGGCCGCACTTGCCACCTCCGGTGCGGACGGCGAAAAATGACGCCGTGTCCGCGCCGCGCCAGCCGACTTTCCGCTCCCGCCTGCTTTGGCTGGCCGCCGGAATCGTGCTGGGCGCCGCGTTGCTCGTCGGTGTGCTCGCGCTGCCGCCCGTGCAGGGCTGGCTGTTGCGCCGCGTCCTGAGCGCACAGGCGGGCGCCGACCTCGAATTCACCCGCATGCGCGTCGGCCCGACCGGCGCGTCCGCGCAGGAGCTGAAGCTGCGGCTGCCCGATTTCGCGCTCGAGGCGCAGGCGCTGCGCTTCGCCGTCTCGCCGTGGCAATTGCTCACACGCCG
>CAYYVB010000560.1:0-873 GCA_964475035.1 uncultured Opitutaceae bacterium
CGGCACGGCGTTTGACGGCTGGCAGAGCCAGCCCGGCGGCAACGCGATCCAGGACGTGATCGAGCGCCGGCTCGCCGTCGTGTTGAAGTCGACGGTGCGCATCCACGGCAGCGGCCGCACCGACGCCGGCGTGCACGCGCTCGGGCAGGTGTTTCATTTCGACGCGGCGTGGACGCACGGCGCCGACAAGCTCCGCGCGGCGCTGCAATCGGGTCTGCCGGCGTCGATCCAACTGAAGTCGCTGCGGCGCGCGCCGGCGGACTTCCACGCGCGTTTTTCCGCGACGGGGAAGATTTATCACTATGAAATCTTTCTCGGTGAAGCGGATCCCTTCGTGACGCGTTACTGCCTGTCGCAGTCGCGTCCGCTCGACTGGGCGGCGATCGAGGCCGCCGCGGCGCTGCTGCGCGGCCGGCACGACTTCAAGGCCTTATCCGCCGAGGGCGGCACCGAGCGCGAGTCGACCGTGCGCGACCTGCGCCGGCTCGAGATCCGACGGCGCGGCAAGCGTGTGCGCCTGACCTTCGAGGCGGACGGATTTCTCTACAAGATGGTTCGCAGCCTCACCGGCACGCTGCTGAATGTCGGCCTCGGCAAGCTCGCGCCGCGCGACGTCGCCGCCCTCCTAAAATCCGCGCGCCGCACGCCGCAGGTGCAGACCGCCCCGCCGCACGGCCTCGTGCTGGTGAAAGTCATCTATCGGAAGTAGGGCGGCTTCAGCCGGCCGAGGGGGGCGATGCGCGCAACGCGTCCGAGCGAGAACGCGTTGCGGTCAACGCGTTCCACCTGTTTCGGAGGCATCGGGGCAGGGAAATAGCTCCCGAGCCCGGACAACCTAATCGCAGGCGGTTTCCGGGCGCGCGGCGGCCGCGT
>CAYYVB010000560.1:883-1812 GCA_964475035.1 uncultured Opitutaceae bacterium
TTCGCACCCGCTGCTTGCCTCACCGCCCGGCCCGGCCGCGCCCCGGTGGCGGCGCCTCGCCCGCGCCGCGCTCGACGTCGTCTTTCCGCGGAGCTGCGTGCATTGCGGCGGGGCGGTGGAGGAGGGCGGGCTGCGGCACGTATGCACGCCTTGCGTCGAGCAGCACCTGCATCTCGTGTCGGCGCCGCATTGCACGACCTGCGGGCACCCGTTCTATGGCGAACTGGTGGAGAACCGCGGCTGTGAGCACTGCGAGGCGCTGGTGCCGTGTTTCGACCAAGGCAAGACCGCCGTGCTGCTCAAGGGCGCGGGCCGCGCGCTGGTCCACACGTTGAAATACCACCACGGCCTGCATGTGCTCGATGACGTGCGCGCCATCATGCGGGCCGCGCCCGGCTACGCCGACTATGTGCGCGGCAAGGTGCTGGTGCCCGTGCCGCTGCACCCGCGCAAGCTGCGCGAACGCGGCTACAACCAGAGCCGCTGGCTGGCGCGCTGCGCGGCCGATGCGGCCGGCGGCGACACGACGGTGGCCGACCTGCTCGTGCGCCGGATCGACACGGTTTCGCAAACGAATTTCGACCGCGCCACGCGCCAGGCGAACCTCAAAAATGCCTTTGCCTTGGCTCCCGGCGCAGTCATACATCGCGCGCTCCCTTACCTGCTCATCGATGACGTTTTCACCACGGGTTCCACGCTCAATGCCTGCGCCGCCGTCCTGCGCGACGCGGGTGCGTTGAACCTCGAAGTCGTCACTTTTGGTCACGGTTAACCTATTCACATGACGCATTTTCCGAAGCCCAAGCTCGCGACGCCGAAGAAGAAAAAGAACATCCCGGAGGGTCTGTGGACGAAGTGCCCGGTGTCCGGCGAGATCATCTTCAACAAGGACCTCGAGGCCAACCTCATGGTCGTGCCGAAGAGCGGCT
>CAYYVB010000561.1:0-1805 GCA_964475035.1 uncultured Opitutaceae bacterium
GAACTGACCGGACACGACTCCGGCCAGAGGAACTGGTGAGACATGCCGCGCGCGGTATGACCCGCACGGGGGAAGACGGCACCAGATGCCGTCAACCTTTCCCCGGTTGTCCCGGGATCATCCCAGTCGTGCTCTCGGCCCGGCATTTCAGCCCGGCCGCACCGCGACTGTTCTTTCAAGGAACACCGCGATGATACTCCCGTTTCGCCGCTTTGCTGCGCATTTGTTGGTGCAAAAAATGGAATGAAATTCCCCTTACGTGCCCGCAGAAAATAAGCCCGTCTGGGGTGCGTTTTCCGAAGCCTCTGCCCTGCAGGGGCAACGCCCGCCGACGACAATTTCCGCCGAGGGAGAAATGCCCAGCCTCGGACCGGGTTCCGGGCGAATCCTGGCTTTGCCTTTGCGCCCGATGCCCTCACCGTCCGGCTTCATGGAAGCTCTCCGCCCGCTCGACGTGCAGCTCATCGGCAACGAATTCGCGATTCGTTGGAACGACGGCGCCGAAACCTACATCCCGGCCGGGACCCTGCGCGCGAACTCGCCCAGCGCGGAGGTGAAGGGCGAACGCGACATCTTCGGTCACCAATACGGCGGCGAAGCGCCGAAGGACCACCGCGACGTGACCATTCTCGGCTGGGAACTGGTGGGAAACTACGCCATCCGCGTCGACTTCTCCGACGGACACCGCACGGGACTGTTCGGTTATGCGTTGTTGAAGCAACTCGGGGAATTGCCGCGGGAGTGATGGGCGCGCGGTGCGACGCGCCTTGAACCGCACTCCGCGCTCAGCGACCGGCGATGACGCCGCGTTCGCTCTTCTCGACGAAGTTCAGGAAATTCTGGAACTCCGGCGTGCCCGCAAGCGGATGCGCGTGGAGCTTCTCGAAGGCCTGCGTGCGGTTGAGGCCCGAGCGATAGAATATCCGGAACGCGTGCTTGATCGCCTCGAGTTGCTCGACCGTGAAGCCGTGGCGTTCCAGGCCGATCTTGTTGATCGAGCGGGCGATCGCGGGATTGCCGTCGGCGATGAGATACGGCGGCACATCCTGCACGATCTTCGACATGGCGCCGACCATGACGTGCGAGCCGACGCGGCAGAACTGGTGCACGCCGCACTTGGCGCCGAGCGTCACGTGGTCGTCGACGATGACGTGGCCCGCGAGGCCGACGGAGTTGCTGGCGATAAGATGATGACCGATGCGGCAATCGTGCGCGACGTGGCAGTAGGCGAGCAGCAGGTTGTCGTCGCCGAGGACGGTGAACTCGCCGTCCTTCGTCGCGCCGTGCACGCTGGTGTATTCGCGGAAGATGTTGCGGTCGCCGATGCGCGTGCCGGGGCGGCCGCCGCGGTATTTGAGGTCCTGCGTCTTGGTGCCGATGCAGGTGAAGGGATAGAGTTCGCACTCGCGGCCGAGCGTGGTGAAGCCCTCGACGGTCGCGTGATGATGCAGGACGCAGCGGTCGCCGAGCACGACCTCGGGGCCGACATAGGCATAGGCGCCGATGACGACGTCCGCGCCGAGCTGCGCGCCGGACTCGATGATGGCGGTCGGATGGATGTTCGACGCCATGGCTCAGTCCATCGCGGAGGTGTCGACGAGGGCGAACATGAGTTCGCCGCCGGAGACGACCTGGCCGCCGACGCTGCACTCGCCTTCGGCCTGCGCGATGGAGCCGCGGACCTTGGTGAGCTTGACCTTGATGCTGAGCTGGTCGCCCGGGCGCACGGGTTTGCGCCACTTGACGTTGTTGCAGCTCATGAAGAGGGCGGTCTTGTTCTCGATGTTGGTGCGGCGGAGGAGAAG
>CAYYVB010000562.1:0-1801 GCA_964475035.1 uncultured Opitutaceae bacterium
CAATGACCCCTTTGCCCGCCTTGAACGAGGCGCCAGAAGGCGATTCTTCGCCGTGCCCGTGCCCGTCGTCTTTGCCGTGGGCCTCCTCCTTGCCATGATCATGGCCGTCTCCCTCCTTTTTGCCGCAACCGACAAAGAGCGAGGACGCCAGGAGCAGCGCCGGAAGAAGCGCGATGGAGCGGAGTGGATTCATTTCGGCTCCTCCGTGGTGGTGCGCGCGAGCGGCAACGGCAAGCCGGTCAGCAGTTCCAGTTGCGCCGCTGCTTCGAGTGCTTCCTTCTTGGTGTCGAGCAGGCCTTCAACGGCATCGAGGTATTGCTTCTGCAATTCGACGTAGGTGGAAATCGGCACTGCGCCGAGCCGGTAGTGGCGGTCGGCGACTTCGGCGGCTTCCCTGAAATGTTGCACGGAGTCGGGCCGCCATTTCGCCATCTCGCGCAACTTCGTCTCATAGGTCAGCGCGGCCTCGATGGTCTTCCGCTGAATCTCGCGTTCGGTGACGTTCAGTGAAACCTCCGCCTGCATCTGGCGCGCGGCGGCGGCTTCGATATTGCCCTTGTTCCGATTCCACAACGGCAACGGCAGCGAGATGCCCACGCCGATGATGCGTTGTTCCTCCGTGCCTGCCTTTTGGTCCGAGTAGCTTGGCCCAACGCTGATGGTCGGATAGCGCTCGTTCTTCGCCAGATCCACGCGGAAGCCCTGCTGCGCGAGTTCCAAAGCGCGGGCTTTCAACTCGAAGTTGTTCGTGCGAGCCAGCCTGAGCAATGCGCCTTTGTCCTCTGGCGGGCTAAACACGAGCCGCATCTGACTTACGGACAGGCCCGTGTCCGGGGCGACGCCGCGTAGCTGGTTCAACTCCAACAAAGCCGCTTGCGTGGCCAACGCCGCCTCACTGGCCTTCCGCTGCGCGTTCAACTCGGTCGCTTCGATGACGCGCGTTTCCAGCAACGGCGTCAGGCCTGCGGGATCGCGTTGCACCAACACTTCACGCAACGCCTTGAATCGCTCGGCCACTTCCGCGGCGGCGGCGGATTTCTCCTGCGCGGCGAACAAGCCGTAAGCCAGCGCCCGCACGCGGCTCGCAAGCGCAATCTTGAACCGCTCGTAGCCGAATTGCGCGAGTTCGATGTCATGGTTGGCGATGGCCTTGCGCAACCCGATGCGGCCGGGCCACTCAAATGGTTGCAGAACCGAGACGGACCAAGCAACGCCCTCGCCGCTCAGGCCGCCAAACTTCTGAGCGTTGTGTCCTACATCGCCACTGAGCTGTGGATTGCCAAGCAGCCCGGCGGTCTTGCGCCCGGCCTTCGCCGCGGTTATCTCCGCCTCGTAGAACTTGAGTTCGGGATTCTTCGCGAGCGCTTCATCAACAAGCGCGGATACGGTGAGCGATGGCGCGGGCTCAGGTTCGGCGGCCCGCGCCAAGAGGGAGGCGGTGACGTAAGAAACCAGAATGACAAGGATTCGGGCAGAAATCGGACGTGATTGGGGAAAGTGCATGGTCAGGACAGAGAACGACGTGACGGGAGAAACCCGGGTGCGAGAAAGCGCCCAGGCAGACGGGAATACCTGCTCGACGCAGGCTTAAGCGAGGAGGGAGGGAGCGCGCGGCGGCAAGGCCGTGCGTTCAGCGAACTGCCACCGTTGCGGTGGACAGTCTTGGTCACTGCGCGTGACTGGAGTTTTGTTGAGGCACTGCTCAACAATCAACTCCGTCGGGACGGGTTGCCAAAGAGGGATGATGGCTACAAAATCAGGCACCGACACCTTAACCACAGAAGTGGCTACCCCACCGGAC
>CAYYVB010000563.1:0-1795 GCA_964475035.1 uncultured Opitutaceae bacterium
TCTTCGGGAAACGAGCGGTAATGCCGCAACGATTCGGTGTCCCAAGTCTCCTCCTCCGCACCCGTCTCGAACAGCACCGTGGCCAAGTCGAGGTCGCCCACGCCGAAGAGTCGCCGCGTCGTCGCCGCGAGCCGGTTCAGCACCCGCGCGTCTTCCGGCGCGGTGTCGAGCAGGTCGAAGGTCTCCTCCAGCGCCTTCGGCTCGAGCAGCGCGACGTGTGCGCCGGACCCGAGATGATCGACCAGCGCCGCGCGCGCCCCGGCGGCGTGGACCTGCGGCGCGGCCGTGAGTGTGATCGCCGTCACGGCCTCGCCGGAGCGTTGCGTGACCGGATCGAGCGTCCGGATCTCCTCCAGCGCGTCGCCGAAGAAATCGAGCCGGTAGGGCTGGTGCGCGGTGATCGGGTAGACATCGACGATGCCGCCGCGCACGGCGTATTGCCCCGGCGCCTCGCACACGGCCTCGCTGTCGTAGTCGAACTGCCGCAGCACCTCGAGCAGCGCCTGGAACGGTTGCGCCGTGCCCGGACGCAGCGTGAGCTCGCGCGCCGAAAAATCCTCCGGCGGCGGCACCGGCTGCACGAGCGCGCCGGGCGTCGTGAGGATGAACAGTCCCGGGCCGTCGCGGTGGCGCAATCTGCTCAGCACCGCCAGCCGGTCGCTGGCCGCGTGGAACGCCTCGCGCACCTCGCGGGCATCAGCCTGTGCTTCGGGAAAGACGACCACTTCGGGCGCGGTTGCGCTGGCCGACGCCGCCGCCACGAACAACGCGAGGTCCTCCGCGAGCGTCTCGAGTTCGCGCGCCTCCTCGACGACCGCGAGCCACACCGGCGCCGGCTGCGCCGCGGCGAGCTGGGCGAGGGCATAGGCGCGCGCCGCCGGGCAGACGCCGGTGATCTTGGTGCGCGCAGCGGGGACGGACTCAGCCATGCGAAGAATGCTCACGGTGCAGCACCCGTGCCCCGGCGCAAGCGCCGCATCCGGGACCGCCCTGCAACTCGGCTGCGCCTTGGGCTTACTCCGCCGGCAGCGCGCCGAGGGCGGCGCGGGCGGCTTCCTCTTCGGCGGTCTTCTTCGAGCTGCCTTTGCCGCGGCCGATCTCGCGGTCGAGCAGGAGCACGGCGACCTCGTATTCGCGGGCGTGGTGTTCGCCGCTGGTGGCGATCAAGTCATAGCGCAACGCCTCGTTGCCGTGCTTCGGTTGCACGATCTCCTGCAGGCGACCCTTCGGGTTGTCGTGGCCCTCGTTGGCGCGCAGCCGCGCCTCGAGGTCGCCGTAGGCGCTCAAGACGACCGCGCGCACGGTCGGGAAATCGCTGTCGAGATAGACCGCGCCGACGAGCGCCTCAAAGGCATCGCTCAACGCCGAGGGCAGCTCCGCGCCGTGCGGCTCGCTCTTGCCGAAACGCAGCGCCGTCTCGGCGCCGAGCTCGCGCGCGAGCGTGGCGAGCATCTGGCGGTTGACGAGGATGGAGCGGCGGCGGGTCAGCAGGCCCTCGCGCACGTCGGGGAATAGCCGGAAAAGCGCGTCCGCGATCACGATCTGCAGCACGGCATCGCCGAGGAACTCGAGCCGCTGGTTGTGCGGCGCGGCCTCCGGGTGGTCCTGCACGTAGGACGGATGCGTCAACGCCTCGACGAGCAACGCCGGCGCGCGGAAGACGTGACCGAGACGGTCCGAGAGGGCGGCGAGCGGGGAGGGGAGCGACATGGCGGCGGGTTGGCGCGAACAAGCCCGATTCGTCGCGTGTTGTCCATCCCGCAGCCGGCGCGCGGCGCGTTCGCCCGCTCAGGAG
>CAYYVB010000564.1:0-1793 GCA_964475035.1 uncultured Opitutaceae bacterium
CGAGCTCGAGGATCCAGCCGGCGACGTTGTCGAGGAAGTAGCGGTCGTGCGTGACGGCGATGACCGTGCCCTCGTAGCGCGCGAGGTGCTGCTCGAGCCATTGCACGCTCTCGGCGTCGAGATGGTTCGTCGGCTCGTCGAGGAGGAGGATCGACGGCTTCTGCAACAGAAGCCGCGCGAGGGCGACGCGGCGGCGCTCGCCGCCGGAGAGCGTGTCGACGATCGCGTCGGGCGGCGGGCAGCGCAGGGCGTCCATCGCCTGTTCCACGAGCGGCGCCACGTCCCACGCGCCGAGGGCGTCGATCTTTTCCTGGAGTTTAGCCTGCTTCTCGGAGATGGCATCGCGCGCCGCGTCGTCCTCGGCGGCCGCGAGTTCATCCCACGAGGCATCGTAGGCGGCGGTCAGGTCGGTGAGGTGCTTCACGCCCTCCTCGACGCAGACCAGAACGGTGGCGCCGGGCGTGAGCTGCGGCTCCTGCGGAAGGAAGCCGACGGGGTAGCCCGGCTCGAAGGCGACGTGGCCGTCGAACTCCCGGTCGATCCCCGCGAGGATGCGCATGAGCGAGGACTTGCCGGAGCCGTTGAGGCCGAGCACGCCGATCTTCGCGCCGTAGAAGAAGGACAGCGAGATGTCGCGGAGGATTTCCTTGCGCTCGATCTTCTTCGAGACGCCGAGCATCGAGAAGATGATCTTGGGCGTGGAGTCGTCGTTCTTGGCCATGATCGGGAGCAGGAAGTTTGGAACAAGGAGCCGCGAGCCTGAAAAGCCCGAAGTCAGCCCCAAAAAAACGCCGGGCGCGCAGGCCCGGCGTCGGTGGAATGAAATCGGAAGGGTGACTCAGAACTCGTAGCGCGCGCCGACCGAATAAAGCCACGGGTCGAGCCGGGCCTCGGTCAGGGAGGCGCTGCCGGCATAGACGGTCGAACGGATGGCGGCGGTCTTGATGTCGACGTTGAAGCTCCAGTGGTCGTTGACCTTCCAATCCGCGCCCAGCTGGGCCGCGAAGCCGAAGCTGCTGCTTTCGAGCCCCAGGGGAACGCCGGCCACGGACAGGCGGTCGCCCCAGATCAGGGTGAGATTGAGGCCCGCGCCCACATAAGGACGGAAATTGCTGCCCGGCAGCGCCCGGTATTGGAGAAGGAAGGTGGGCGGCAGGTGCTTGAACGTGCCCAGCTGTCCGACGCCGGCGAGCGAGACCTTGTGCTCTTGCGGGATCGTGAGCACGATCTCGGCCGAAATCGTGTCCGTGAAGGCGTAGCCGATGTCGATCTCGGGAATCAGACGATCGCTGACGGAAATGGCGTCCGCAGCGAAATTGATCGCGAGCGCGGTGAACGGATCGGACTTGTCAACGGTCTGGAGATAGGTCGCGCGGAGGCGGACCGACCAGGGACTGGCGGCGTGGAGGGAAACGGCGCAGCAAAGGAGGAGCGCGCCGTGCGTGAGACGACGGAGGATTTGATTCATGGTGGAAGGTTTGGTCCCGAAACCCGGAACCGGTCTCAGGCTAGCGCAATGCCGGGCCCGGCGCTGGGCATGGATTGGCGGGCCTTGTGCATGAGTTGAGAGCGATCCCGGGAAAACGGACCGTCACCGGAACGTGACAAACCGAGGCATATTTGCCTTGGCGAATATGTTTTCGGCTGCTTCCGTGCCCGGGTGAAGCTGCTGCGCATCTACGACTGCCTGTGCGACGCCACGCGACTGCGGATCCTGAATCTGCTCGGTCGGCGCGCCCTGTGCGTCTGCCATTTCGAGGCGGTGCTGCGGCTGCCGCAGGCGCGGATCTCGC
>CAYYVB010000565.1:0-1768 GCA_964475035.1 uncultured Opitutaceae bacterium
CTCGCGTTCCTGCTTTCGCGCTACGACATCAACTCGCTGTTCGACCTGTCGATCGAACTCTCCGGCCTGCTCGGCGGCGGCTTTGCCGGCGCCTACACGCTCGGGATGTTCACCCGACGCGCCAATTGGCAGGGAGTCGCCATCGGCATCGCCACCAGCATCGTCCTGACCATGACGGCGTGGTCGCAAAACCTCGTCCATCCCTACTTCTATTTGGCGATCTCGATCCTCATCTGCATCGTCGTCGGGTATGCGGCCAGTCTGTTTTTCCCGGCCCCGGCTCCGGCGACATTGCGCGGCCTAACCATTCTTCGGGAGAACAGCGATGCGGTGGCTGGCCGCTAGTCTGCTCCTCGCCGGTCTCGCTGCCGACTCCGCCGCCAGCGCGGAGAATCCGTCCGCCGTTGGCCGGCTGGAGGAGATCGCGTTTCCCTCGCCCGCTCTGGGCCATGAGTCCCCGGCGCTGGTCTACTTGCCCGCCACCTACGCGCAGACCGCTGAAGCACTGCCCGTGATCTATCTTCTGCACGGCCGCGGCGACAATCTGCGGGCATGGCTGGAGGCCCGGAAGCTGCTGGATGACCTCATCGCCTCCGGCGCCATCCCGCCGGTGATCGCGGTGCTGCCCGATGCGCCGTCGAGCAGGCGGGCCGGCTTTTATGTCGATTCGCAGTTCTCGGGCGCGGGAGAATTGCCGGCGGGCGAAGCCGTGGAAACTGCCCTCGCCCGCGACTTGCCTGATTACATCGACCGGAACTACCGCACCCTCGCCGGGCGGGAAGGCCGGATCGTGGCCGGTTACTCGATGGGAGGATTCGGCGCGCTGCGCTTCGCCTTTGCGCACGCCGACCGCTTCGCCGCCGCCCTCGCGCTAAGCCCGGCGCTCTACCTCGATCTGCCGGCCGAGGATTCGAGTATGCGCACCTTCGGTGCCTTCGGACGAGGCGCGGAGCGTTTCGACGCCGCCACCTACCTCAACCTCAGCCGCCCGTGGCGCCACCGCACCGCCGCTTCTCCGCCCGTGCGGGTCTTCCTCGCCGTCGGTGACGATGAGCCGGTCCGCGATGCGCAGGGAAACAGTCTCACGTCCGACGCCGCCGATCTGCATCGTCACCTGCGCGGGACTCCCGGCGTTGAACTGCAACTGCGCATTCTCAACGGCGGCCACGAGTGGAAGGTCTGGCGCGAGGGCTTCCGCGCCGGCCTGCTCTGGCTCCTCGGCTCCGGCCCAGAATAGCGTCCACCCGCAGAGACGCGGGCCCCCTGCCGGTGCCGAACGCCCCGCTTGCCTTTCTGGGTGGGCGTGATTGATTCCCCAGTCCTGTTCTTTGACGGCGTAGTTCCGCCGGTCCGACTCGGTTCCCGTCTCAGTCACTTGTTACCTGATCCTTGTGACTTGTTACTTTCCCATTTTGGGGGTGTTCCGGATTCGACCCTTGGTTGGAGTGCGCAGCTGCCGGTCGAGAGCCGAAGGTCTCTCGCAAATCTCCCTTCGAAAAAACAAACGGCACCTACGAAGAAATGCCCCTGGCGGCCTAATGACCGCCTCGTTCCTACTCTGACTCCTGCTAGGGGATAGGAACGTCGACAGCAGGAATAGCGGGTTTGGCCGTCGTGACGGACCCGCCGTATCTTCGACCCACGGCTGGCTGAGGAGCGAGCGAGGTTCAACGCGCGCCCGAGGCGAGATTCAAATCTGGACCTACACCGGTAGATGCGGCGCGCGAAGGCCCGGGGCACAGGGGTTCAACTCCCCTCACCTCCACCA
>CAYYVB010000566.1:0-1767 GCA_964475035.1 uncultured Opitutaceae bacterium
CGGCATTTTCCCGCAAGTCGCGTTAGACAATTCGCGCAACCCGCCTAACACTCGCCCGCATGCCAATGCCGTATCGCCGGGTCGGAACGTCGGGTCTGCAGGTCTCCGCGCTGTCCTTCGGGGCGTGGGTCACCTTCGGCAACCAGGTCGGGACCGACGTCGCCCGCGACCTGATGCACGCCGCCTACGACGCGGGCGTGAATTTCTTCGACAACGCCGAGACCTACGCCGACGGCCGCGCCGAGACCGTCATGGGCGACATCCTCCACGCCTCCGGTTGGCGCCGCAGCAGCTACGTCCTCTCGAGCAAGGTCTACTTCGGCGCCGAGCACGACGGCCCGAACGAGATGGGCCTCTCGCGCAAACACGTCATCGAGGGTTGCCACGGCTGCCTGCGCCGGCTGCGCACCGATTACCTCGATATCCTGTTCTGCCACCGGCCCGACCCGAACACGCCCATCGCCGAGACCGTGCGCGCGATGCACGACCTCATCGTGCAGGGCAAGGTGCTCTACTGGGGCACGAGCGAGTGGAGCGCCGACGAGATCCGCCAGGCGCACGCCGTGTGCGACAAGTTCAACTACCACGCGCCCATCGTCGAGCAGCCGCAATACAACCTCTTCCACCGTTCCCGCTTCGAGAAGGAGCTCACGCCGGTCTTCAAGGAGCGCGGCATGGGCACCACGATCTGGTCGCCCCTCGCCAGCGGCCTGCTCACCGGCAAATACAACGACGGCATCCCGCCCGACTCGCGCCTCCACCTTGAGAGCCTCGAATGGCTGCGCAAGCGCCTCACGGGTTTCGGCGCCGAGCGGAAACTCGCCGCGGTGAAGAGATTCGCCGAGGTTGCCGCCATGGCCGAGCTCTCCCTGCCCGCCCTCGCCATCGCGTGGTGCCTGAAGAACCCGCAGGTCAGCACCGTCATCATGGGCGCCTCCAAGGTCGAGCAGCTCCACGAAAACCTCCAAGCCCTCGCCGCCTTCGACAAGGTCACGCCCGGCATCATGGCCGAGCTCGACCAAATCTCGCGCGCCGTGGCCGAATAGAATTTCACCGCTATCGTTGTAGGGCGGGGTCTCCCGACCCCGCCGGGCAACGAAAACGACATCAAGTTCGCGGCGGGGTCGTGAGACCCCGCCCTACATAAAAAATCCCCCTCCCCATGAAACTCACCTGGTTCGGCCATTCCTGCTTCCTCCTCGAGACCGCGACGCACCGCGTGATCATCGATCCGTTCCTCGACGCCAACCCCAGCTCGCCCGTCAAGGCCGCGGACCTGCGCGTCGATTTCATTCTGCTCTCGCACGCGCACATGGACCACTGCGCCGACGCGCTGCCGCTCGCGCTGAAGCACGGCGCGCCCATCGTCGCCAACTACGAGATCGCCGAATACTTCGCCGCCAAGGGCGCGAAGACGCACGGCATGAACCCCGGCGGCAGCCACGCCTTCCCCTTCGGCCGCGTGAAGCTCACGCCCGCCATCCACACCTCGAGCCTCGAGTTCGAGCAGCCCCCGCGCTACGGCGGCGTCGCCTGCGGCCTGCTCGTCAGCGCCGACGGCCTCAACCTCTACCACGCCGGCGACACCGCGCTCTTCTCCGACATGAAGCTCATCGGCGCCGCCAAGCTCGATGTCGCTCTGCTCCCCATCGGCGACAACTACACGATGGGCGCCGACGATGCCCTGCTCGCGCTCGGTTTCCTGAAGCCGAAGCTCGCGCTCCCGATGCATTACAACACGTGGCCCCCGATCGCCGCCGACGCCGC
>CAYYVB010000567.1:0-1765 GCA_964475035.1 uncultured Opitutaceae bacterium
GAAGTGGATGACGCGGTCGGCCATGTCGGCCATGACGGCGTTGTGGGTGATGATGACGGTGAGTGTGCCGAGCTCGCGGTTCACGCGTTCGATGGCTTCGAGGACGACGATGCCGGTGCGCACGTCGAGGGCGCCGGTGGGTTCGTCGCAGAGGAGGACTTCCGGGCGCTTGGCGATGGCGCGAGCGATGGCGACGCGCTGTTGCTCGCCGCCGGAGAGCTGCGCGGGGAAGTGGTCCATGCGCGCGCCGAGGCCGACCATCTCGAGCGCGGCTTCGGGGGCAAGCGGGTGAGGCGCGATCTCGGTGATAAGGGCGACGTTCTCGCGCGCCGTGAGGCTCGGGATGAGGTTGTAGAACTGGAAGATAAAGCCGACCGATTCGCGCCGGTAATGCGTCAGTTGCTCCTCGCTCGCGTGCGTGAGGTCGACGTCGCGGTAGTGCAACGTGCCCGCCGTGGGCACATCTAGTCCGCCGAGCTGGTTGAGGAGCGTGGTCTTGCCGGAACCGGAAGGGCCGAGGAGGACGACGAGTTCGCCGGCGTGGAGGTCGAGGTCGACGCCGGCCAGAGCGCGGACTTGGGTGTCGCCGGTGCCATAGACCTTGGTCAGGCCGCGCACCGCGAACAGGCGTGGGGCGGCGTTCGGGCGACTCGGCGCGGAAAGGTCGGTGGTCGGCATGACGCCGAGCAGCCTGCGCCGGAGCGAAGATAAGTCAAAGCACGCGCAGACGGAGGAGGTGTCCCTTCGGTCAGGCGTTAAGCTGGCTTATCGAGAAGAGAAGGTAAGCCGCGGAGAACGATTCGGAGAGTGGAAGGTGGGGTTCGGCTTCCGCGCCTCTCCAGTCACGTTCCGCGGTTGGGATTCGCGGCGTCGTCCGCTCACGAATACACCAGCAAACGCTGCGATATCGGGGCGATCTGGTTGTGATTGCGGATCTTGGCGATTGTCGCGGGGCCGAGGGTCTGGCCTTCGCCGATCAGGAGCAGGCCGTGCGGGCTGTAGATTCCCGTGGCGAGCACCATGCCGGGTTCGAGTTCGTCGAGCAGGATCTCGCGGACCTGCCGCGGGAGATGCACGAGCTGCGTGACCTTGAGGAAGAGGCGGACGGCCTCGGGGTCGTATTTCGTGCCGGACTTGGCGAGGATGGTGTCGATCGCCGTCTGCTTCGGCGCGGAGGATTCGACGAAGCCGACGGCGACGGCGAGACAGCGTGCGGGCCACGGGATCGACTTGGTGGCGAGGCCGTCGGGATAGCCGCTACCGTCGAAGTTTTCGTGGTGCGCGCGGATGACTTCGCCGACTTCGGGGCGCGGGTCGACGAGCGCGGCGAGCGTCTGGCTGTAGATCGGGTGGTTGTGGAGCGTGGCGCGCTCACGGTCTGTGAGCTGCGTGGGGTTGCTGCGGAAGGTGCGCAGCAATTCGCGCGACACGCCGATCAGGCCGAGATCGCAGAGCCAGGCGGCGGAGCGCAGGGCGTGGGCCTCCGTTTCGTTGAAAGGGCCCTGCTCGGCCATCTTCGAGGCGAACTCCACCAAGGCCTTGGCCTGGCCGCCGAGCGTGGGATCATAGGCGGTGAGGATGCGGCGGCAGAGTTCGAGCGAGCTCTCGTAGCGCGTGGAAAGCTCCTGGTTCGCGGCGTCGAGGTGCTGGCGCTTGGATTCGACCATGGCGAGCTGTTTCTCGAGCTCGCTGTTGGCGACCATGAGCTGCGCGTTGAGCTGCTGGGTCTGCGCCATGAGGACCTCGTTGTGCGTGACGAGGTCGT
>CAYYVB010000568.1:0-1765 GCA_964475035.1 uncultured Opitutaceae bacterium
AACGCGAGGTCGATGCGCGCCATTTTGCCTTCGGCGAGCAGCTTCGTCCACTCGTCGCCGTAGAGGTAGTCGGTCTTCGCATGCTGGTCGCCGAAGAACAGCCAGTTGCGCCCCGTCGCGCCGGCGGCGACCCGATCCTGCACGAAAGCGCGGAACGGCGCGATGCC
Source organism: uncultured Opitutaceae bacterium (assembly GCA_964475035.1). GTDB lineage: Bacteria > Verrucomicrobiota > Verrucomicrobiia > Opitutales > Opitutaceae > Didemnitutus. The sequence continues at coordinate 168 of CAYYVB010000568.1, forward strand.
CGTGCCGGGGCCGACCATGATGACGTCACGCGAGAGATCCTCCGGGGGACCAAAATGCGACGACGCCACGAAGACCGGCACGGGCGTCTTGCGGCGCGTCACGCGGTCGGCGAGGAAGGTCGAGCAAACGCCATAGCGGCGGCGGAAGTTCGATTCGTAACGCACCGGCGCAACCGTGAGGTGGATCTGGTCGGGAAACATCCGCGGGGAGGATGCGATCGAATACAACCGCGGCATGAGCCGGCGCAAATGATCGACGAATTCCTGCGCAGTTAGCCGCGCGCCGGGAAACTCCTCGAGCAGGTCGATGTATTCGCGCTGGGCGAGGAACATCTCGAGCGCCTCCTTGGCCTCGGGTGCGAGCAGCGCGGCGAGTTGCGCGCGTTCGGTCTCGTCGGTCGTGCGCGCGGCGAGCGTCTCAATGATGCGCTTGGTCGGACCGGAGAGCGAGAGGTGCGAGCTCAATGCCTCGCGCAGGCTCACCGGGCCGGTCAGGCGGGGCAGGCTGACGGGTTCGTTGCCCGTGGCGCCGAGCAGGCCGATGACCTCCTCGACGAGTTGCGGGCGGTTGCTCGCGTAGACACCAAGCGAGTCGCCGGCCGAATACGTCAGGCCGCTGCCGGTGATGTCGATGACGAGATGCCGCACATCCTTGCTCGAGCCGTCCTTGTTCAGCACCCGGTTTTCCAGCAGGCGTGCGGGAAACGGGAAATCCTTCGAGTAGGTGGCGGTGACAGGGGCCGTGGACATGCGTGGTATCGGGGTCAAGGCTGAGGGAGTTGACAAGTGCCCCGCGTGTCAAATCCCCGCACGGGCGCCGCAGCCCGCGGCGCGCACTGCTTGCGGCTTGCGGCGCGCGACGGGCGTGCCCACCGTCCGCGCATGGAACCCGTCCGCATCCAGAAATTCATCGCCGACTCCGGCCTGTGCTCGCGCCGGGCCGCGGAAAGCCTGATCGCGGCCGGCGAAGTCTACGTCAACGGTTCCAAGGCCGAGACCGGCCAGAAGGTCGACCCTGCCACCGACAAGGTCACCGTGCGCGGCAAGCTCGTGCGTTCCACCCCGCAGCCCAAGGTTACGCTCGCGATGCACAAGCCGCGCGGCCTCGTCTGTTCCAACAGCGACCCGCATGCCGTCGACGGCACCATCTTCGACCTGCTGCCGCGCGAGTGGGCCAAGCTCCGTCTCTTCTGCGCCGGCCGGCTCGACAAGGACAGCGAGGGCCTGCTCATCCTTACGACCGACGGCGACCTCGCCAACCGCCTCATGCATCCGTCGAACACGGTCGTGAAGCGCTACTACGTGCAACTCGAGGAGCCCTTTCCCGCCACGCGCCTGCCGCTGCTCGTCCGCGGGGTGAAGGTCGAGGAGGAGTGGCTCAAGGTCGAGCGCGCCAACCTCGTCAATCCCAGCCCCGACAAGAAATCCGCCGCGCTCGACGTGCACCTGCACCACGGCAAGAAGCGCGAGATCCGCCAACTTTTCCTCGCGCTCGGCTATCCCGTGAAGCGCCTCCGCCGCTACCAGATCGGCGCCTTTCCCTTGAAAGGAATTCCTTTGCGCGGGGTGAAACAACTTTCTACCAAGGAAATCTCATT
>CAYYVB010000569.1:0-1750 GCA_964475035.1 uncultured Opitutaceae bacterium
CGGCGTGCGCCTTCTCGAAGAACGCGGCGAAATCGTGGATGCTGCCGGTGGTGTCCGGGTATTGGACGAGGACGCCGAAGACGTTGGCGCCCGTGAAATCGAAGCTGCGGTGGTCGCCGACGAGGACGGTGACGTTGAGCGGCTTGGCGCGCGTGCGGACGATGTCGATTGTCTGCGGGTGGCACTTTTCGGAGACGAAGAACGCGGAGGCACCGGCGGCGTCGCCGAGCTTCACGCGGTGGGCGAGCATCATGGCCTCGGCGGCGGCGGTGCCCTCGTCGAGCATCGAGGCGCCGGCGATCTCCATGCCGGTGAGGTCGGTGACGAGCGTTTGGAAATTCAGGAGCGCCTCGAGGCGGCCTTGGGAAATCTCGGCCTGATACGGGGTGTAGGCGGTATACCAGCCCGGATTTTCAAGGATGTTGCGCTGGATGACGCCCGGCGTGGCGGTGTCGTAATAGCCCATGCCGATGAACGACCGGAACACCTTGTTCTTCGAGGCGATGGCGCGGAGCTCGGCCAGGGCTTCGCGTTCGCCGAGGGCGGCCGGGAGGCGCAGCGGGCGCTTGAGGCGGATCTTGGCCGGCACGGCGGCGTCGGCAAGGGCGTCGACCGACTCGAAACCGACGGTGCGCAGCATGTCGGCGACATCGGCGGCGGGCGAGCCGGTGTGGCGGCGTTCAAACGTGTCGAGCGGGGCAAGAAGGTCGCGGGACGAAGCCATTCGCGCACGCTAGGCCGGGGTCGGGGTCTCGCAACTGAGTTTTGGACCGCGGCGCGGCGCATTAGGCGGACATTGCGGGCGCGGTGGGGCGGCTAATCGTATGACACGCGCCGAGGCCCGGCCCGGCGGATTCTCTTCTCGGCTTGCGCGAGCGGGTGGGGGCAATTGCGCTGCCCGGCGTGACTGCGCCGGATTTCAGCTCCAAGCAGGCGCGCGCCAACTTCATCGCGCGGCGTTTGGCGGAGCTTTACCCGGAAACGCCGATCCCGCTCGACCACCGCGACGCCTACACGCTGCTCGTGGCCGTGCTCCTCTCGGCGCAATGCACGGACAAACGCGTCAACGAGGTCACACCGCATCTCTGGTCGGTGGCGGATGACCCGCGCGCGATGGCGCGCGTGCCGGTCGATCGAATCCAGGCGATTATCCGCCCCTGCGGCCTTTCGCCGCAAAAGGCCAAGGCCATCAGCGGCCTGTCGCAGCTGTTGCTTGAACGCCACGGCGGTGAGGTGCCGCGCACGTTCGCGGAGCTGGAGGCGTTGCCCGGCGTCGGGCACAAGACGGCGTCGGTGGTGATGGCGCAGGCCTTCGGCGTGCCGGCGTTTCCGGTGGACACGCACATCCACCGCCTCGCCCAACGCTGGAAACTCACGAGCGGGCGCAACGTCGAGGAGACCGAGCGCGACCTGAAGAAACTGTTCCCACCGGAGGCGTGGAACGCGTTGCACCTCCGGATCATTTTCTACGGGCGCGAGCACTGCACCGCGCACCGCTGCGACGGCACGGTCTGTGAGATTTGCCGGACGCTCTTCCCCGCCCGGAAACGCGCGGTGCGGACGCGCAAGTGAGCAGGCTGGGCTCCGTCAACCAGGAGCCGCCGGCCCTGCACCGGGACGCGGCGGCTGATCGACGCTGATCACCCCTGATCAGCGAAAATTCATCTCTTCCGGCTGGGGCGCGTGGGACGCGGGCCGCACGATGGACGTCTTCGCCCTCGTCTTGCCCGGAGTGCCGCCGGTGTGGGGC
>CAYYVB010000570.1:0-1733 GCA_964475035.1 uncultured Opitutaceae bacterium
TCTGCGTGGCGGGCGTCATGTCGCCGATCTCGTCGAGGAAGATGGTGCCGCCGTCACAGACTTCGAACTTGCCCAGCCGCTGCGCCGTGGCTCCGGTAAAGGAGCCGCGTTCGTGGCCGAAGAGTTCGCTCTCGATGAGATTCTCCGGAATGGCGGCGCAGTTGACTGCGACAAAGGGCTTGTTTGCCCGGTGCGAGTGGCGGTGGATGGCGCGGGCGACGAGTTCCTTGCCCGTGCCGCTCTCGCCCGTGACCATGACCGAAGCGTCGGAGGCGGCGAACTGGCCGATGGCCTTGAACACCTCCTGCATCGCGGGCGAGGTGCCGACGATGCCTTCCTTGTGCTCGTCGGAATTGACCACGGGCTGATAGCCGCTGGCCGATTTGCTGTCGGCCTGCGAACGCAGCGCGCTTTCGACCAAGGCGAGCAGCTTCGGCGGGTCGAAGGGTTTCACCACGTAGTCGAAGGCGCCGTATTTCATCGCCTCGATCGCGGTCTGCGCCGTGCCGTAGGCGGTCATGAAGACCACGAGCTGACGCGGGTTGGCGGCGCGGATGTGCTGCAACGTCTCGAGGCCGGTCATGCCGGTCATGCGGTTGTCGAGCAACACCACGTCGGGTGCCTGCGCCTTGACGGCGGCGACGCCGGCTTCGCCGCTCGGGGCTTCCTGCACGCGGTAACGTTGGGAACTCAAAACCCGGTTGAGCGAGTAACGCACCTCGGCGTCGTCATCGATGACGAGAATGGTCGGTGCGGGGGAATCGGTGGACATTGGGTTTAGGTTAGCGCTTTGGGCCGGGTTGGCTCTAGTTAAGGTCGATGTTAAGGTGGTCAATCAGCTTGTTTCGCATCTGCGGCATCGAACTCGCCGTGCATGCGAGCTTCTTCCTGCTGCTGCTGTATTTTGCGGTAAGCGGGTGGCTGGAAGGCGGCTGGATCGGCGCCGGGTGGAGTCTGCTGCTGATCATCCTGTTTTTCGCGTGCGTGGTGCTGCACGAACTGGGCCATTCGCTCACGGCGCAGCGCTTCGGCGTGCGCGTGCCACGGATTCTGCTCATGCCGATCGGCGGCATGGCGGAGTTCGATCGCATCCCGCGCAAACCGTCCTCGGAACTGCTCATCACCATCGCGGGCCCGGCGGTGAACTTCGTCTTGGCTGCGATCCTGTTGCCGTTGGTCTGGACCGAACTCTGGTCCGAGCAGGCGGTCGCGCGCTACGGTTCGTGGGACCTGCTCATCAACCTCGCGGTCGCGAATGCCGTGATGGGGCTCTTCAACCTCCTCCCCGTCTTTCCGATGGACGGCGGCCGCATCCTGCGCGCGCTCCTCGCGACGCGGATCGCCTACCTGCGGGCGACGTGGTGGGCGGCAATGGTGGGCAAGGTCCTCGCCGTGCTCTTCGCGGGGGTCGCGGTGTTTTATTTTGAGAATGCCCTGCTCGCGGTGCTCTTCGTCTTCATCTACTTCGCCGGCGAGGCGGAATACCGTCAGCTCCAGCGCCGCGAACAGGAGGCCGCCTTCTGGGCCGAGTGGTCGCGGCGGGTGCTCAGCGAGCGGGCCCGGGCCGCTGGCGAAGGCGACGACTTACCGCCCCCTCCCCCGCTCATCCTTCACGGCCCGAACTAAATGCGAAAGCCGCCCCCAGGGGAGCGGCTTTCAAAAAATGGTGGACCCGATCAGAATCGAACTGACGACCTCCTCAATGCCTGTCTCTTATACACATCTGACGATGC
>CAYYVB010000571.1:0-1733 GCA_964475035.1 uncultured Opitutaceae bacterium
CGGTCGCGGCCGACGGTGCGGTCGAGGTCGAACTCGCGCCGCTGCAGTTCGCGCTCTGGCGCGCCGAGCGTCCGCTCGCGCAGACCGGCGGCGAACTCGCCGTCGCACTTGCGACGCCGGCCGAAGGCGGCGTCTTCGCCCTCGGCTCCCGCGAGATTGACGGCCTGAAATTCCCGCTCCGCCGCGAACTCCGCGCCGACGTGACCGGCGGCGACGGCGTGGGCGAGATGACCTTCGCGCTGCGCCGCGCCTCGCGGCCGCAGCAGCTCGACTACCTCGGGACCGACGACAACGCGCCCTACCGCCTCTTCTGGAGCCCGCCGGCCGACCTCGCGCCCGGCGAGACCTTCGAGGTGATCGCCACGTTCAACGACCTGCGGGGACGCACGGCGACGGCGCAGGTCGGCGGCCTCTCGCTCCATCCGACCAAGGAGCCGCAGGGCATCGCGGGCTCGCTCACGCCCGCGATCATCCGGGCCCCGGCCGCGCAGCAGCTGGCCGCCGGCGCCAAGCTCACGCTCAGCGTCGAAGCCAACGGCACGGGCCCGCTCGAATACCAATGGTTGCGCAACGGCGAGGCCATCGCCGGCGCCACCGCGGCCACTTACACGGTCGAGGCCGCGACGCTCAATGACGCCGGCAGCTACCGCGCGCTGGTGCGCAACGTCGCCGGCACCGCATTGAGCGCGGAGGCCGTCGTCCGCATCGCGCAACCCGCCGACGGCGGCGCGCAGCTCGAGCGCCACGCGGCGTTCCCGTCGCGCCACGTCGCCGCGCGCCACGTCGACGTGTGGCTGCCGCCGGGCTACGCCACCACCGCGGACGCGCGCTACCCGGTGATCTATCTGCACGACGGACAGAACCTCTTCGACCCGAGCGGACCCTTCGGCTCGTGGCGCGTGGACGAGGCGATGCTGCGCCTGATCGCGGCCGGCGAGGCGCCGCCGGCGATCGTCGTCGGTGTGTGGAACACGCCCGCGCGCTTCGCGGAATACATGCCGCAGCAGGCGACGTCGGATGCGGTGCTGGCCAAAATTCTCGCGCAGTTCCAGCAGCCCGCCGCGCGGCTGCAGTCGGATGCCTACCTGAAGTTTCTCGTCACGGAATTGAAGCCCTTCATCGACCGCACGTATCGCACGCGTCCGGAGCGCGAGCACACCTCGGTGATGGGCTCGAGCATGGGCGGCCTCATCTCGGCCTACGCGCTCGTGCAGTATCCGGAAGTGTTCGGCGGCGCGGGCTGCGTCTCGACCCACTGGCCCGCGGGCGACGGCGTGGTGATCGATTACCTGGCGCCGCGCCTGCCGGCGCCCGGCGCGCACCGGTTCTATTTCGACTTCGGCACGGCGACGCTCGACGCGACCTACGAGCCGTTCCAGCGGCGGATGGACGCGGTCATGCGCGCCGCCGGCTACACCGAGGGCGCGAACTGGATGACGCGCAAGTTCGAGGGCGCCGAGCACAACGAGACCGCCTGGCGCGCGCGCGTGCACCTGCCGCTGCAGTTCCTCCTCGGCTCCCGCGGCTGAGTCCGCGTTCCTACCGACCCCGAATTTTCCCACCCCATGCAAGCCTCTTCCCCTTCGTCGCCGTCCTTGTTGCCGGTGATCCTGATCAGCGCGGTGGCCGCCCTCGGCGGCTTCCTCTTCGGTTTCGACAGCGGCGTCATCAACGGCACGGTCTCGGCGCTGACGGCGGCGTTCGGCTCGAGCGCCGCCGTCACGGGTTTCAAC
>CAYYVB010000572.1:0-1712 GCA_964475035.1 uncultured Opitutaceae bacterium
CGTAGCCGCGTTTTTCGAGCGAGGCGATGACGGCGCGCACGAGCGGGAACGGCGTCGCGAGGCCCGGGCCGGAGTCGGTGTAGATCTTGAGGCCGACCTTCTTCTTCGCGCCGGGGCGCAGCTCGCGGCCGCTGGCGCGCTCGTATTCCTGCAGCATCTGCTCGACGGCGTAGCGGTAGGCGGCGTCGCTGAAATCGCCGAGACGCATCTCCCAGACCGGATGGTCCGGCAGCGGCGCGGGCTTGGCCGCGGCGGGCGCAGTGTCGGCGGCGGGCGCGGGTGATGAAGGCGTGGCGGGAGCGGGCGTTTCCTGCGCGAAGGCGGCGGGGGCGAGCGCAAGGCCGGCGAGCGAGCGGAGGAAAAAGGACCGGACGGACCGGGCGGACGAAAGGATCATGGAGGTGGAGTTGACGGTGGGGCGCACCGGCCCGTGGCAAAGGCCGCGCACGTTGACAGACCCGTCCCGCACGGAAAAGTTTAATCTCCATCCGCCCGCCCCGCCGCTTTCGCTCCCCCGGCCGCCGCCGGCCGGCGTGCGGCATCCACTTTAGTCTCGGCGACGGCGCCCCGCCGTGACACCTGCTTAGCGTCGTGCCCGTCATCAAAGCCAGCAGCCTCCGCGATCTGAAGTTGCGTGTGAACATCCACGACGTGGTCGCGCGCACCGTGACGCTGAAGAAGGCCGGCGGCGCTCGCTTCAAGGGGCTGTGTCCGTTCCACAGCGAGAAAACGCCGTCGTTCCACGTCTCCGCCGACAAGGGGTTCTACAAGTGCTTCGGCTGCGGCAAGGCGGGCGACATCCTCTCGTTCGTGATGGAGACGGAGGGCCTGCAGTTCACCGAGGCCGCCGAGACGCTGGCGAAACGCTTCGGCGTCGAGCTGGAATACGAGGCCGGCTCCGGCGGGCCGACGCGCGAGGAGCGCTCGCTGCGGCAGGAGATCTTCGAGATCCACGACCTCGCGGCGGATTTCTACCGGCAGGCCTTCCTCGCGACCACCGCGCACGGCGCGTGGATCCGCGACTACTGGGTGAGGAACCGGAAGTTCACGCTCGAGCTGGCCGAGGACTTCAAGATCGGCTTCGCCCCCGTCGAGGACCGCTCGCTCGCGGAGGCGTTGATCAAAAGGCATTTTTCCGACGACGCGCTGCGCCAGTGCGGCCTGTTCTTCACGCGCGACGGCGCGCCCGTCACGTCGGCGACGATGAAGCCGCGTTTCCGCGGGCGGCTGATGATCCCGATCCGCGACCACCAGGGCCGCGTCGTGGCCTTCACCGCGCGCCAGCTCGAGCTGACGCCGGCCGACGATCCGGCGCGCGAGGCGAAATACGTCAACTCGCCCGAGACGCCGATCTTCACGAAGAGCAACCTGCTCTTCAACCTCGACCGCGCCCGCTCGCACGCGAAGGACGGCGCGCCCTTCGTCCTCGTCGAGGGCCAGCTCGACGCGCTGCGCTGCTGGAGCGTCGGCCTCAAGACCGCCATCGCCCCGCAAGGCACGTCGATCACCGAGGGCCAGCTGCTCCTGCTACGCCGCTACCACGCGCAGGTGGAGTGTTTCTTCGACAGCGACGCCGCGGGCCAGAAGGCCGCGCTGCGTTTCCTGCCGATGGCGCTGAAGGCCGGGCTCGAGGTGCGCTTCCTCACGCTCGCCGGCGCGGAGAAACTCGACCCCGACCTGCTCTTCCTCGAACGCGGCCTCGCCGGCTACGA
>CAYYVB010000573.1:0-1708 GCA_964475035.1 uncultured Opitutaceae bacterium
GAGCATGCCAACTACGCCGTTGAGTTCTTCGAGGCCGCCCGCCGCCTCAAGGCCCGGTTCCCCCTGGCCCGGACCTCCGGCGGGGTCAGCAACGTCTCCTTCGCCTTTCGGGGCAACGAGGCCGTCCGCGAGGCAGTCAACGCCGTCTTCCTCTACCACGCCATCCAGGCCGGCATGGACATGGGCATCGTCAACGCCGGCCAGCTCGAGGTCTATGACCAGATCCCGCAAGAGCTGCGCGACGCCTGCGAGGACGTGATCCTCAACCGCACGCCCAACGGCACCGAACGCCTGCTGGAGCTGGCGCCCAAGTACAAGGGCACCGGCGCCACCGCAGAGACCGTCGACGCCGAATGGCGGTCGTGGCCGGTCGAGAAGCGGCTGGAGCACGCGCTGGTCAAGGGCATGGACCAGTGGGTGGTCGACGACACCGAGGAGGCGCGCCAGGTCGCGGCCAAGCCGATCGAGGTGATCGAAGGCCCATTGATGGCCGGCATGAACGTGGTCGGCGATCTGTTCGGTGCCGGCAAGATGTTCCTGCCGCAGGTGGTCAAGAGCGCGCGCGTGATGAAGAAGGCCGTGGCGCACCTGATCCCCTATATCGAGGCGGAGAAGAGCGAGGGCCAGCGCGCCAAGGGCACGATCGTCATGGCCACCGTCAAGGGCGACGTCCACGACATCGGCAAGAACATCGTCGGCGTCGTGCTCCAGTGCAACAATTTCGAGGTCATCGATCTGGGCGTCATGGTGCCCTTCCAGGACATCCTGAAGGCCGCCAACGAGAACAAGGCCGACATCATTGGCCTCTCCGGCCTGATCACGCCTTCGCTCGACGAGATGCAGACCGTGGCCGAGCAGATGACGCGGCAGGATTTCAAGATCCCGCTGCTGATCGGCGGCGCCACGACCTCGAAGGTGCACACCGCATTGCGCATCGCGCCCAAATACCAGGGCCCGACGGTGCACGTGCTCGATGCCTCGCGCGCGGTCGGCGTCTGCACGGCGCTGACCTCCGACACGCAGGCCGAGGACTTCGCCACCAAGGTCGCGGCCGAGTACGAGGCGATCCGTATCGAGCGCGGCGACGGCAGCAAGGAAAAGCTGGTCTCGCTCGAGGACGCGCGCGCCAACGCCTTCAAGATCGACTGGTCGAGCTACACGCCGCCCAAGCCGGCCTTCACCGGCACGCGCGTCTTCGCCGAGTATCCGCTGCACGAGCTGGTCGAGCGCATCGACTGGACGCCGTTCTTCCGCGCCTGGGAGCTCGCCGGCAACTATCCGGCGATTCTCGAGGACAAGGTGGTGGGCGAGAGCGCGCGCAAGCTCTTCGCCGACGCACGCAAGATGCTGGACCGCATCGTGCGCGAGAAGTGGCTCACGGCGAAGGGCGTGGTCGGCTTCTGGCCCTGCCGACGCGTCGGCGACGATGTCGTGCTCTACGAGGACGAGGGTCGCACCAAGGAACTCTCGCGCCTGTTCTTCCTGCGTCAGCAGGTCGAGAAGCGCGCCGGCCGGCCCAATATGTGCCTGGCCGATTTCGTCTCGCCCGACGCCGACTGGATCGGCGGCTTCGCCGTCACCGCCGGCCACGGCATCGAGGATCACCTCGCCCGCTTCAAGGCCGAGCACGACGACTACTCCGACATTCTGCTGAAGGCGCTGGCCGACCGCCTCGCCGAGGCCTTCGCCGAGCGCCTGCACGAGCGCG
>CAYYVB010000574.1:0-1701 GCA_964475035.1 uncultured Opitutaceae bacterium
CCGAGCTCGTAGGCGAGCTGGCGCTCGTCCTTGTGGTGGAGCAGCACGAGGTCGGCGCGCTTGCCGGGTTCGATACTGCCGCGGTCGGTAAAGCCGAGGAGTTGCGCCGGATTCCAAGTCGCGGCGACGATGGCTTCGGCGGGCAGGAGGCCGCAGAAGCGCACAGCCAGAGCGATGGCGAAGGGGATCGAGTGCGTGGGCGACGAACCGGGGTTGCAGTTCGTGGCGAGCGCGAGCGCGCCGCCGCGGTCGGCGAAGAAGCCCGCCTTGGCGAAGCGCTGGTCGGTGTGGAAGCCGGTGCAGGGCAGGATCACGCCGAAGGTGTTGGATTCGGCGAGCGCCTGAAGGTCGGCCTTGGTCGAGGCTTCAAGGTGATCGACGCTGCGCGCGTGCAGGCGGATCGCCTCGGAAATCATGCCGAGTGAGTTGAATTGGTCGGCGTGGACGCGGATCGGATGATGCTTGCGGGCCTTCTCGAACAGCTTCACGCAGGCCTCGACGCTCCACGCTTCCTTCTCGCAGAACGCGTCGACGGCGATGTCGGGGAATTCGCGCGACACCTCCGCGAGCATCTCCTTCGTCACCATGCGCGAATACTCCTCCAGGTCGCCCTCGACGGCGTGGCCGAGCAAGGCGGTCGCGACAACCGTGCCGGGCCAATCGCTGGCGGCGCGGCGAATCGCACGGAGCATTTTCAGTTCGGCCTCGGTGTTGAGTCCGTAGCCGCTCTTCACCTCGATCGTGGTGGTGCCGCCGCGCAGGACTTGGCTGAGACGCTCGCGCAGCGAGGCGGCGAGCTGCTTCTGCGTCGCCTCGCGGACGGCGCGGACGGTGGAATGGATGCCGCCGCCGGCCTTGAGGATATCGAGGTAGGGGACGCCGTTGAGCTTCTTCTCCCACTCATCAAGGCGGTCGCCCGCCCAGCAGGCGTGCGTGTGACAATCGACGAAGCCCGGCATGAGCACGCGGCCCGCGGCGTCGATCACCTCGGCATCGGCGGGGGCCTCGACCTTTTCGCCGACCGCGGCGATCTTGCCGTCGGCGACGAGGACTTCGCCGTGGGGAATGACGCCGAGTTCGCGCAAGGCCTTGCCGCGACGCGGACCGGGGTCGCCGCGGAGCGTGAGAAGGCGAGCGTTGCGGAAGTGGAGGGCCATCAGATCGAATTAACCTCGGATTTCACGGAAGACACGCATGATGGTAAGCGACTCACCACGTCTTCATCGGGATCGGGACATTGAGGCGTTCGGCGCAATCCTGGGCGAGTTCGTAGCCGGCGTCGGCGTGGCGGAAGACGCCCATCATCGGGTCGTTCGTGAGCACGCGTTCGAGCCGCTTGGCGGCCTCGGGCGTGCCGTCGGCAACGATGACTTGGCCGGCGTGTTGCGAGTAGCCGATGCCGACGCCGCCGCCGTGGTGGAAGCTGACCCACGAGGCGCCGCTGGCGATGTTGACCATGGCGTTGAGGATGGCCCAGTCGCTGATGGCGTCGGAGCCGTCCTTCATCGCCTCGGTCTCGCGGTTGGGGCTGGCCACGGAACCGCAGTCAAGGTGGTCACGACCGATGACGATCGGCGCCTTCACGCGGCCGTCGGCGACCATCTGGTTGAAGAGCAGGCCGGCGCGGTGGCGCTCGCCGAGGCCGAGCCAGCAGATGCGCGCGGGCAGGCCTTGGAACGCGACGCGTTCGCCGGCCATCTT
>CAYYVB010000575.1:0-1699 GCA_964475035.1 uncultured Opitutaceae bacterium
CTCTGGGCCAGTGGTTCCGCAAGACTGTGCCCGAGACGCGCGTCGTGCAGCATCACGGCGATGTGGTCCCCACGTTGCTGCGCACGGTGAAAAAAGTGCAGCCGGATTATCTCGTGCTCGGCTCGCACGGTCACAGCGCGGCCTTCGAGATGCTCGTCGGCAGCGTGGCGCACGGAGTGATGCGTGCGGCGCCCTGCCCGATCGTGCTGGTGCCGATCCGGCCGCGCGCGCGGGCCCGGCGCACGGCGGAGGCGACGCGCGCCTCCGCGGAAGTGATGGCGGCGCTGCGCTGAGACTTGCCCGGCACCTCAGCGCGGGCCGACGAGGGTGACGACCTCGCGGACATGATCGCGCAGGCCGCGCACGCCCGCGCGCTCGGCGCAACTGGCGCAGCAGAACGTGCGGCGGCCGGCCTCGACGCCGTGGCCGAGGATGCGCACACCACAGTGACCGCAGACGGGCGCGAGCGCGGCGATGGCGCATTCGAAGCAATCGAAGGTGTGGCGCTCGCCGTCGATCACGACGTCGAAAGTGTTCTCGTATTCGTTGCCGCAGGTTTCGCAGCGGTTCATGGGGGGCCTCCTGGTGCGGTGGAAATTGGTGGGGCGCGGTTCAGCCCGGCGCGAGCGTCGGACGCTCGGCGCGGGGCTGGTGGTGCGCGCGCAGCCGCTGGCGATTGCCGCCGGCGGCGATGCGGGCGCGCCGATCCTCGCGCAGGCGGAGGCGCTGGCGGCGGAGCGTCGCGTGGTTGAGTGGCGTCGGCGCGAAGGGCGGCGCGCTGTTCTCGTGGTGTTCCTTCGCCTGATGGAGCAGCAGCTGGCGCGCGGTGAACCAGTGATCGAGGTCGCGGCCGTGCACCCTGCCGTCATTGAGCCAAAGGTCGTAGGCGCGGAGGCGGATGTCCGCCTCGGTCGGCTCCGGCGGGAGCCATTCGTCGCGGTGGGGTTGGGAGTTCATGATGAATTGGGAGCGGTAAAACGCGCGAAGCCCCGGAGCCGGACAGGCTCCGGGGCCACGAAGGCGGGTGGGCGTTCGCCGCGCGCTCCTTCCCGGACACACACGTTAGGCGCTCTCGCTTTCGCGGGCCGTGTGCTCCCCGACGCCACTCTCCGCGGCAGGCGGATGTTTCGGTCTCATGGCGGGACCGTCCCGGGCGTTGCCGTCCGGGATCTGTCGAGTGAGGCCTCTGCGCCCGGGTGGACGCTCCTTGCCGGGAGCGGCGCGCCGGACGCGCTGGGGAACACGCCTGCAATGCGAGCGCGTCTCCAACATTACCACAAGGACGGCTCCGGCGGCTGGCCGGACGTTGGCCCTGTGTTACGGGTCTGACCTCTTGACTCTCAAGTTGCGTTGGATTGCAGCCTGGGCCGCGCGGTTTTTCGCGCCGCCCCGGGGGAAGAGGAAGCACGGGCTTTGCCACGCCCGCCTCGCTCTCCGTCGCGCCCGACCGTGTTGCGGTCCTGCCTCGCGGCAGGCCTTCCGGCGGGGTGAAGCCGCCCGGTCCGGCCGACGTCCTGGTCTGCACAGTAGCAACTGTTACCCTCTGGGTGACTGTGTGGGCGGACCGGTCGAAACCTCCGGTGCGCCTGATCCGGCTCGGCGGGGTTTCTGATCCCGCCTGGCCGCACAGTTCCTCATTCGTGTGAACTGACCGGACACGACTCCGGCCAGAGGAACTGGTGAGACATGCCGCGCGCGG
>CAYYVB010000576.1:0-1692 GCA_964475035.1 uncultured Opitutaceae bacterium
TGTCGATCTCGATCTCGACCTGCGGGAGGTCGAACTTCAGGTCGGAGTCGGCGAAATAGAAGGTCGGTTCGGCGTTGGGCTTGTTGGCGGCGCCGTTGGCGTATTGGACGAGCTGGTCGGCGTATTCGAGCATCTGCTCGTGGTCGGCCGTCGAGCGGAGCACGAACTCGATCGGCAGCGAGCCGCCCGAAGGCAACGGCTCGGGCGTGGTGATGATGACGTTCATGCCCGGAATGGCCGCGGCCGGGCCAAGGAGCGACTGCTCGATCTGGAGCGAGGTGCGCTGGCGCTCCGACCAGGGCTTCAGGATAATGCCGGCAAAACCGAAATTCGCACCCGTGATCTGGAACGACTGCTCATACTCCGGCACGGACGTGAAAATCTTCTGCACCTCGGTGGCGTAGATGGAATTCTGGTCGATCGTCGCCGTGGGCGACGGCAGCAAGATGCTGAACACGACGCCTTGGTCCTCCTTCGGCGCGAGCTCGCGCTGGGCGAACATGAGGAACACCGGCAGCAACGCGGTGAGCAGCACGGCCACCGTGAGCGTGACCGGCACCCAGCCGAGGCTGGCGCCGACGACGCGCTCGTATTTGTTCCGCAGGCGGTCGAAGGCGTGGTTGATGAAGCCGGTGAGGCCGCGCTCCTCGTCCTCGGCGCTCTGGAGCAGGCGCGAGCTCATCATCGGCGAGAGCGTGAGGGCGACGAAGCCCGACACCGTCACGGCGCCGGCGAGCGTGAAGGCGAATTCGCGGAAGAGCGCGCCGGTGAGGCCGCCCTGGAAACCGATCGGGGCATAGACCGCCGCGAGCGTGATCGTCATCGAGATGACGGGGCCGACCAGTTCGCGCGCGCCGAGGATGGCGGCGTCGACCGGCGTGCGGCCCTCGCGGATGTGGCGCTCGATGTTCTCGACGACGACGATGGCGTCGTCGACCACGATGCCGACCGCGAGCACGATGGCGAGGAGGGTGAGCAGGTTGATGGTGAACCCGAGCACCATCATGATGAAGAGCGCGCCGACGAGCGACAGCGGCATGGCCACGAGCGGGATGAGCACGGAGCGCATCGAGCCGAGGAAGAGGAAGATGACGACGGCGACGATGAGCAGCGTCTCGACCAGCGTGCGCAGGATCTCGGTCAGCGCGTCGTCGATGTATTTCGAGGCGTCGTAACCGATCGAGGCCTCGAGGCCGGCGGGCAGGCTGCGCTGGATGTCGGGCAACACGTCGCGGACGCGGCGGATGACCTCGACCGTGCTCTCGGTCGGCATGACCCAGATGCCCATGAAGGTGGCGGTCTTGCCGCCGAAGCGGACTTCCTCGTCGTAGCTCTCGGCGCCGAGCACGACCTCGGCGACGTCGGCGAGGCGGATGATGGAGCCGTTCTTCTCCGCGACGACCAGCTGCCGGAATTCGTCGACGTTTTTGAGGTCGGTGTTGGCGATGAGCGAGATCGAGAGCATCGAGCCCTTGGTGGAGCCGACGGCGGCGAGGGCGTTGTTGGTCGCGAGGGCCTGGCGGACCTCGGCCGGGCTGAGGCCGTGGGCGGCGAGGGCGTCGGGCTTGAGCCAGACGCGCATGGCGAAGACGCGTCCGCCGAGGATGTCGGCCTTCTGCACGCCCTTCACGGCGGAGAGGCGCGGCTGGACCATGCGGTTGAGGTAGTCCGTGATCTGGTTCTGGTCCATCG
>CAYYVB010000577.1:0-1690 GCA_964475035.1 uncultured Opitutaceae bacterium
GGTGGAACCCTTGTTCAGCCTCTACCTGGAGGTGCTCGCGACCGGCTCGCACCTGCAAGGCCTGATGGCCGCGCGGAAGGAGGCCGTGCTGAGCGACACGATCACGGTGCTGCCTTTCGACAAGAACGTGCCGGAGGACGTGACGGCCGCCGACGCGATCCGCAACGAGATCCTGGCTCACGACGCCTTCGAGGACGGCTGCGCCCACCTCCTCGATTCGGTCCTCTGGCCGGTGGCATTGCTCGAGAAGACCTACCGACCGAGCTCGAAACCGGGTCTGCGTTACGAATTGGCGGATCTGACCCTCGTGCCCTTCCAGCTTCTCGACTACACCGAGGGTCGCATGCAACTCCGCGAGTGCGATGATCGGGGCTACCCGACGAGCACCCGCTTCGACGTGGACCCCATCCGCTACATCGTCCACCGCGGTCACCTGCTCAAGGCCATGCCAGACACCTGGGGCGGCCCGATGCGGTCCGTCCTCTTCTGGTGGCTCCTCGCGAACATGAGCCGCGACTGGTGGGCCCGCTTCCTCGACCGCTACGGCGGCGCATTCATGGTCGGTCGATACGATCAGAACGACGATGAAAGCCGTGTCATCCTCGAGCGCGCATTCGCGCTCTCCACCAAGCTGGGCGGCCTCGTCGTCAGCAAAGAGACTGACGTCACGCTCCAACAGGCCGCCGCCGGTATGAGCGGCGAGGCCTACAAGGCCTTCATCGAGCTCTGCAACCGCGAGATGTCCAAGCTCGTCCTCGGCGAGACCCTATCCACAGACGCACAATCGACCGGTTTGAACAGCGGCAACGCCAAGCTGCAGGGCAGCAAGCGCGACGAGAAACGCGCCGGCGATGCCCGCCGCCTCGCCCGCACGCTGCGCAACGACCTTTTCGCTCAGTTCCTCGAGATCAACGGCTTCACCGGCCGCCCGCCACGCCTGGTCTGGGGCGCCGCCTCAGCCGAGGAGGCCGCAGCCATCTGCGATACCCTCGACGCCCTCGACAAGGCCGGCCTCGAGCCCGACGACGACGCCCTCCCGCTCATCAGCGAACGTGTCGCGATGCCAGTGCGCCGGAAATCTTCCCCGGCGCCGGCCGGACCTGGCATTCTGCCCTTCAACGCTGACGGCCGGCTCAAAAAAAAAGCCGATGACGCCGTAGATGCCACAGCCGAGGCCGCCGCCGCTGACCTGGCGAAGGCATTTCGCGGCGAACTGGCGCCGATCCGGTCGATCATCCTCAATTCGCAGGGGCCCGACCAGGCGATCGAGGAGGTGGCGGCATTCTGCGCCACCCGTTTCAAGCCCGACCGCACCGCCAGGATCCTCGAGGAGGCGATGGCCGCCCTGGCCGCCAACGGCGCCACCGTGAACGCCGAGTAGGCGCAGCCACCGATTTCGCCTTGGGGTGCTGTCTGTGCTGCTCACAGGGCGCGCTGCATGATCAGCGTGGGCGGCCTGCCCCAAAAATCCTCTTCAGAGGCACAGAACCAGCCATTTCAATCATTTAGCTCACTCCCCGAAAGGGGCGCGGAACGAAATCTTTGAAATGTCGCCACCTGAACGACGCCCGCCAGAGGGAGAATCACACCAACTCAGGCCAAATCCACCCCTTCCAAACATTCCGCTGGGTGTTGATTTTCTTTCGCCGCGCGAAGGAAAATTGGTGCTCAGGGGGGGACTCGAACCCCC
>CAYYVB010000578.1:0-1678 GCA_964475035.1 uncultured Opitutaceae bacterium
TCGCGCGGCGGCATGAGCAGCATGTTCGGCACGATCGGAATCATCTTCTGCGCGATGTGCTTCGGCGGCGTGATGGAGAAGAGCGGGATGCTCGGCGTCATCGCCGCCGCCATCCTGCGCCTCGCCCACGGCACGCGCGGCCTCATCACCGCGACGGTCGCCACCTGCATCGGTTCAAACATCGTCGCCCCCGACCAGTATCTCTCGATCGTCGTCCCCGGCCGCATGTATCGCGAAGCCTACCGCAAGGCCGGCCTGCACCCGAAGAATCTGTCGCGCGCGCTCGAGGATTCCGCGACAATCACCTCGCCGCTCGTCCCTTGGAATTCCTGCGGCGCGTTCATGTTCGCGACGCTCGGCGTGTTCCCGCTCGCCTATGCGCCGTATGCCTTCCTCAACCTGATCAATCCGCTTATCTCCATCCTCTACGGCTGGACCGGCTGGACGATCACCAAGCTCCCGCCCGAGGAACAGGAACCGGCGAAGCCGGCGGTGTAAGCGGGCAATATTCGCGGGGACGCCGCAAGACTGCGCCCTTACTGCGAAGCACTGCCGACCATGCGCCGCTTGTGCGGCGTTCGCTCGCTCAGCCCTTGTAGGCCTTGGCGAATTCCTTCGCGAAATACGTCAGGATCAGGTCGGCGCCGGCGCGCTTGATCGCGAGGAGCGATTCGCCGCGGCAACGCCCGAGATCGAGCCAGCCGAGGCGGGCGGCGGCGTGGAGCTGCGCGTATTCGCCGGAGACCTGATACGCCGCCACGGGCACGCGCACGGCGTCGCGCACCTCGCGGATGATGTCGAGGTAGGCGCCGGCGGGTTTCACCATGACGATGTCCGCGCCTTCCTCGACGTCGAGGAGCACCTCCTCGATCGCCTCGCGGCGGTTGGCGGGATTCATCTGGTAGGTGGCCTTGCTGAGCAGGCGCGTGCCGGCGGCCTGCGCGCTGCCGACGGCGTCGCGGAACGGGCCGTAGTAGGCGGAATTGTATTTCGCCGAGTAGGCGAGGATGCCCGTGTCGGTGTAGCCCGCGGCGTCGAGCGCCTGGCGGATCGCGCCGACGCGGCCGTCCATCATGTCGGAGGGCGCGACGAAATCCACGCCGGCCTCGGCCTGGAGCACGGCCATCTCGCGCAGGATCGCGACGGTGCGGTCGTTATCGACGTTGTCCTTCTCTGCATTGAGCACGCCGTCGTGGCCGTGGCTGGTGTAGGGATCGAGGGCGACGTCGGTGATGACGGCCAGCTCGGGCACGGCGGCCTTCACGGCGCGCACGGCGCGGAGGACGAGCGTCTCGCGGTTGAGCGCCTCGGTGCCGGTCTCGTCCTTGAACTTCGGGTCGAGCTTCGGGAAGAGGGCGACGGCGGGCACGCCGAGGGCGAAGATTTCCTGACACTCCTTGACGAGGTCCGGAATGCTCAGGCGGAAGACGCCGGGCATGGAGCCGATCTCCTCGGGCGGCGGCGTGCCGTCGACGACGAAGAGCGGCGCGATGAGATCGGCCGGGCGGACCATGGTTTCCTCGACCATCGCGCGACGGCTGGCGAAACGACGGAGCCGGCGCGGGCGGCGGGTGAGTTGGAGCGAAAAGTCCTTTTGCATGGAGCCGCTACGGTAGCCGCTCGGCGCCGCGCGGGCTATGGAAATCTTGCGCTTCGCCGTGCGGATTTTGCCCCGGGG
>CAYYVB010000579.1:0-874 GCA_964475035.1 uncultured Opitutaceae bacterium
ATCGCGGGCGGACTCATCCTCTTCATCCTCGCGGCGCGCGACCTCATCCACTCCGTCGCCGAGCCCGAGAAGCTGCCGCCCGATTTCGGCGTCGTGCCCCTGGGCATGCCCCTCATCGCCGGCCCGGCCTCCATCACCACGCTGCTCCTGCTCGCGCAGTCGCTCGGGGTCGCGGTCACGCTCGCCGCGTTGGCCGCCAACCTCCTGCTCGTCGTGCTCGCGCTGCACTACAGCGAATGGCTCGGCCGCAAGGTCGGCCCCACCGGCATGCGCGCCATCTCGAAGATCATTTCCATGCTGCTCGCGGCCATCGCCGTGAGCATGATCCGCCAAGGCTTCCGCTCCTGAGATGAAACCCGCCCTCCTCCTCGCCATGCTGCTGCCCGCCGCAGTCCACGCCGAACCCCTCCAGGCCGCCCTCGACCGCGCCGTCGCCGACACCCGCGCCGAGTTCGCCGCCCCGGAACTCAAGGCCGACCAGCTCGCCGTCACCGTCGTCGACCTGCGCGGCGCGCAGCCGGTGCGCGCGCATTACCGCGGCGAGGAGCGCATCTATCCCGCGAGCGTCATCAAGCTCTTCTTCCTCGCCTACGCGCACCACCTGATGGAACAGGGCCGCCTCGCCGACACGCCCGAGCTGCAACGCGCGCTCAAGGACATGATCGTCGAATCCTACAACGACGCCACCGCCTCCGTCGTGGACTACATCACCGGCACCACGGGCGGACCCGAGCTGCCGCCGGCCGAACTCGCCGCGTGGCACGAGAAACGCATGGCCCCGACGCGCTGGTTCGAGTCGCTCGGCTACCGGAACGTGCTCGCCGTCCGCAAGACCTGGGCCGAGGGCCCCTACGGCCGCGAGCTGCAGGACGCG
>CAYYVB010000579.1:884-1678 GCA_964475035.1 uncultured Opitutaceae bacterium
TTCCTCTCGACCAACGATACCGCGCGCCTGCTCGAGGAAATCGCCACCGGCCGCTGCGTCTCGCCCGCCCGCTCCGCGCAGATGCTCGCGCTCATCGCCCGCGACCCGAAGAAGGCCCCGCCCTCCGCCGACGACCCCGAGGACTACGAGGGCGTCGGCTTCACCGGCCCCGGGCTGTCCGCGGGCATGAAGCTCTGGTCGAAGGCCGGCTGGGTCTCGTGGGCGCGCCACGACGCCGCGCTCATCGAGCTGCCCGACGGCGGCCGCGTCATCATCGTCACCTTCACCGACGGCCGCGAGCATTCGAAGAACCGGAAGATCATCGGCGCCGTCGCCCGCCGCGTCCTCGCCAACCTGCCGAGGTAGGTCGGCCGGGGAATGCAAGCCGGCCCGACTGGTTTTCCTCAACCTTTGAAGGTTGTCAGGAGGTCGCAGTAGACCTGCGCGGCTTCGACCAATTCCTTCACCGGGGCGCGCTCATCGACGCCATGGTAGTCCACGCCGCCGGGGCCGTAACCCAGGGTGGGGATTTTTTTCACCTGTGCGAAGAAGTGCATGTCGTTGAACCCGGTCGAGACCATGAAGCGCGCGGGCCGGCGGCGCACACGGGCCACGCTGGCGCGCATCGCCGCGAAGAACGGATGGTTGGGCGCGCGGTAGCACGAGTGGTTGTCGGAGATCTTCACGATCTCGATGCGGCACTGCGGGATCTTCGCCGCGGCTTTTTTGAGGAACGCGCGCAGCTCGCGCTCCGCCGCGGGCACGCTCTCCACGGGCAGCACGCGGCGGTCGAT
>CAYYVB010000580.1:0-1677 GCA_964475035.1 uncultured Opitutaceae bacterium
GCGTCGTGCTGTAGGGGGCGCCGACGCTTCCCTGCGGCAGGGTCGCTGTCGTAATGGCGAACTGCTGCACCTGGATGGTGAAGTTCGAAGTGGTGGTGAGGTTATTTGTATCCCGCAGCTGGATGGTGAAATTGAAGGTCCCCGGAGTCGAGGGCGTGCCGCTGATGACGCCGGTCAGCGAGTTGAGTGTCAGCCCTGCCGGCAGCAGGCCCGCGGTGATCGTCCAGACGAACGGCGCGGAGCCGCCTGAGGAATTCAAGGTCACCGAGTAGGGCTGCCCGACCCCGGCGGCTGGAAGCGGGGGGGTCGCGATCGCCAGGTTGGGAGGCGTAACGGACAAGGAAAACGGCCGCGTTGCCGTGCCGCCGAAGCCATCGCTCACCTGAATGGTGAAACTTGAAGTGCCCGCCTGGCCAGGGATTCCCGTGAGGACTCCGCTCGGCTGAAGATTCAAACCGTTGGGAAGATTGCCGCTGCTAAGAATGAACTGATAGGTCGCGTTGGGCGCGCCGCCGGTGGCGCGGATCTCGGTCGAGTAGGTCACCCCAATGACGGCATCGGGGAGCGGGGAAATGGTGGTGATCGAGACGGGGGTCACGGCCACGGCGAGGGCGAACGGACGGAGAGCGACGTTTCCGACCGAGTCGGTGACCTGCAACTGGAAATTGGAGACGCCGGCGAGGGTTGGGGTGCCGCTGATCTGGCCGCTGGCGGAGAGCGTTAAGCCGGCGGGCAGCGACGAGTTCTGGGTGGACCAGGTGTAGGTGCCGGTGCCGCCGGTAGCAGCCAAAGTGGTCGTGTACGCCACGCCCACCAGGGCTTGCGGCAACGGCGAGGGGCTGGTGATGGCAAGTGAACTGGCGGTAATGGTGATAGTCAACACCCGCGTGCGGGTGTTATTGGCCGAATCGCGGACCTCGGCTGTGAACGTCGCGGTACCGGGACTGGAAGGGATCCCGCTCAGTACACCGGCGGTGCTGAGAGTAAGTCCGGCGGGCAGTTGCCCGGTGGCGACCAACCACACGTATCCCGTTCCGGTACCGCCGGTGGCAGCCAGCGTCACCGGACCGTAAGAGAGGTTGATGACGCCGTTTGGCAGGCTTTGCGTCGTGATGGTGAGTTCGCTGTTGACGACCAGGGTGAACGCCCGGGAGACGACGGCACCGGCGGCGTCGGTCACCTGAAACGTCAGCGGGAAACTGCCACTCGCGGAGGGCGTTCCGCTGAGCACGCCGGAAGTGGACGCAAACGAGATCCCCTGCGGCAGGGCCCCCTGCGACAGCGTCCAAGTGACGGGGGCGGTTCCGCCGCTCAGGACAAAGGCCAGGTTGTAGGGCACGCTCACGGTGGCCTGGGGCAGCGTCGTCGTCACGATCTGCAGCGCCGGATTGATGGTGATACCCAGTTGGCGCGTCGCCGTGCCCGCGGAATCGGCCACTTGCACGGTGAAAGTGGAGGCAATGGCGGTGGTGGGCGTCCCGGAAATCACTCCGGTCGCGGCGCCGAGAGCAAGGCCGGCCGGGAGAGAACCGGCACTGATCGTCCAGGTGAGCGAACCGGTGCCACCCGCGGCCGCCAGAGGCTGCGAGTAGGGGACGCCGATGGTCCAGGCCGGGAGGCTGGTGGTCGTGATCGCGAGGTTGCTGGCGGCGGCGATCGTGATCGCGAAAGCCTTCG
>CAYYVB010000581.1:0-1656 GCA_964475035.1 uncultured Opitutaceae bacterium
GCCTTCGGCTCGAGGCCGTAGATGGCGCGCAGCAGGTGGAACGACTCCATCGCCGGCAGATCCCACCAGAGCTGGTTCTTCTGTCCGAGCACGAGTGCGAAGAGGCGGCGGTAGGCGTTGTCCCGCTTCGAAGGATCGAAACCCGCCACGCGCGCCGAGCCGCTCGTCGGGTAGATGAGGCCGGAGAGCATCTTCAGCGTCGTGGTCTTGCCCGCGCCGTTGGGGCCGAGGAAGCCGACGAACTCGCCCTCGCGGATGGAGAAGCTGATGTCGTCCGCCGCGCGCGTCTCCTCGAACTCGCGCCGGAACAGGCCCTTCACGCCGCCCCAGAATCCGGGCTGCTTCTTGTAGGTGCGGAAGACGCGGGTGAGATGCTCGACTTCGATCATGCGGCGGAGGCGAGAGTGAGAATCCAGAAACGCGGATAACGCAATCCGGCATCGGCCGGCGCCGGAAGCCGCGCGGCAGAGGGGTGGATCAAATTCGCCCGCGCGCCGTGCCGGTCACGGCGCGAAGGTGTTTCTCAACGAGGGAAGCTGCCGCTTGTAGGCTTCGACGTCCCATTCGATTTTCCATTGCTTTACGTAATCGGCGAGCGGTGGCAGGCCGACGGTGCGGCGACGTTCGTCCACCCGATCGGGATCCGACAGGGGGAGCACATAAAAACTGGCCGTCGCTTCGTCGTAGCCGATCTGGCTGCCGTAAATCTGCGGGCGGTTTTCCCGCAGGGCCACACGATCCTCGAGCATCGCCAGCATGGACGGCTGGGCACGGCCGGTCTGCACCGCCGCGCGCAGCTGCGGGAGGTATTTCTTTTGCAGGGCGAGGTCCGCGTGCTGGATCACCAGAAAAATCGCGCTGCTGGCCTCGGGTCCGACCTGTTTCGGACCGAGCCAGCCGTGCCGTGCGAGAATGACCTCCAGTTGCCGCTGATTGCGCGCATCGTTGGCCTCCATCTCCTGCCACAGCGCCTGCACTTCCGGCGATTCGCGGCCGTGCGTTTCCTCTGCTTGGTCCAGGCGCTTCCGGGGGGATTGGTCGGACTCGAGCAACGCAAGCAGCTCCGCCTTGACCGCCGCATAGGGTCCGACCCGCACGTCGGCCTGGCGCTGTTCGACCAGAGCCATGAAAGCCGACCAGCCCGAGAGTTCGCGCAGCGGGGCCAGTTCAGGCACCGACTCGATTTGGCGCGAGGGCACCAGCCATTCCTCGCCGGCGGGGAAGGCGCGGTCGAGCAGGGCGAAAGCCACTTCTGTCTGCCCGAGTTGGGCGGCGCAGCGGGCGGCGTGGTAAAGCGCGACGGTGTTGTCCGGCTGTTCGCGCAATCCGGCTTGGTAGGCGTCGAAGGCCGCGGCGTAGTCCTGGCGCGACAACGCGGCGGCGCCCGCTTGGAAGTGCGTCTGGGCGGGTTGCGCGCGCAGCGGCAGCACGGTCAGCAGGAGAAACGGGAGCAGAGCGAAGGGTTTCATCGGCGGTGATTAGGGATTCGAAGGCGGTTGGACAGATGAACGGAAAGGTGAAAACGAAAATCACCGGCAGAGCAATCCGGCTACGGCCGGTGCGGAAACTGCGTTGCGGACAGCAGGACCGGCTCCGTCAACTCAGTCTGGGAATCGTGATGGGCGAGCGATGAGTATCGTTGGCGCCGTTTGAAAA
>CAYYVB010000582.1:0-1655 GCA_964475035.1 uncultured Opitutaceae bacterium
CGGCGACGCGTTCGTGCAGCTCGAGGCCCAGCTGGCGGATGGCGTCGGCGTTCTTTGAGAGCGCCTCCTGTTTCCAGCCGTAGGCGGCGGCCTTGAGCAACGCGATGAGTGTGGCGGGCGAGGCGAGGATGACGCCGACGCTGGTGCCGCGCTCGAAGAGGTCGGGCTCGGTGCGCAGGGCGGCGCTGTAGAAAGCCTCGCCCGGGATGAAGAGCACGACGAACTCGGGCGCGGGCTGGATGGCTTTCCAGTAGGCCTTGTTGCCGAGGGTGTCGATGTGGCCGCGGACGGCGCGGGCGTGTTCGGCGAACTTGGCCTTGCGCACGGTCTCGTCGGTGGCCTCGAGCGCCTCGAGGTAGGCCTGCATCGGGGCCTTGGCGTCGACGGCGATGGATTTGCCGCCGGGCAGGCGCACGATCATGTCGGGGCGGAAATCGCCGGCGGCGGTCTGCTGGATGAAGTCGACGTTCTCCACCATGCCGGCGAGCTCGACGACGCGCTGGAGCTGCACTTCGCCCCAGCGGCCGGCGGTGGACGTGCTGCGGAGCGAGCGCGAGAGCTTGGTCGTCTCGGATTGGAGCGAGGTGCTCGTCGCGGCGAGGGACTTGAGCTGGGTGGTGAGCTCGCCGTAGGCGGTGGCGCGGTCCTTCTCGATCTCGCCGATCTTGGTGCCGACCTTGTCGAGCGATTCCTTGATCGGTTTCACGAGCGAGTCGCCGGCGTGCTTGATGAATTCGGTGCGGTTGTCGCGCAGGGCGTCGGCGGCGAGGGCCTTGAAGGTGTCGGTGAGCTGAGTCTGCGCGCGCTGCAACGCGTCGCGTTCGGCGGTGAGCAGGGTGTCGAGGCGGGACTTGTCGGTCTCGAGGGCCGTGAGCTGTTGGCGGAGTGCGGCAAGCTCGGCTTGAGCGACGGCGAGCTGTTCGCCGGCGAGGCGGGCGCGTTCGGCAATGGCGGCGGAGCGCGATTGGGCGATGAACCAGCCGAGGCTGCCGGCGAGGGCGGCGGAGATAAGCGCGATGACGATCTCGATCACGCGCGCAGTGAAGCCCGCCGCGCCGGGGCGGGCAAGCGTGCAACCTCACGCGCGCGGGATTGGACAGGCACGATCAGACGGCGGCGCATCGAGGGCAGGGCGGTCCCGCCCTACCTTTCAGCAGCGCGCAACCGACAGGGAAACCCGCGTTAATCTTGGAAGGGATTGGCCGAGTTGCTCGGCTCCTTCGCGGGGAGGTAGATGGTGAAGCGCGTGCCCTCGCCGAGCTTGGTCTTCACGTGGATGAGGCCTTGGTGATGTTTCACGAGGCGCGTGACGATGGCGAGGCCGAGGCCGGTGCCGGTCTGCGTCTTGGTGGTGAAATACGGCTCGAAGATGCGCGAGAGCACGTCCTGCGGGATGCCGGGTCCCTGGTCGAGCACGCTGAGTGCGACCATCGGCGGCTGGTTGGCGAAGGACTCGAGGTTGATGAAGCGCTCCTCGGGCGTGTCGCGGAAGCTCTCGATCGCGAGCGGCGTGTCGTAACGCTCGGCCGCGATCCACACGGTCTGCGGGCGCTCGGAGGACTGGAAGGCGTTCACCGTCAGGTTGAGCAGGATCTGGATCAGCTCGGTGCCGCCAATCTGCGCCGCGGCGTCGCGGTCGAGGTGCTTGGCGGACA
>CAYYVB010000583.1:0-880 GCA_964475035.1 uncultured Opitutaceae bacterium
CGCGTCGAGCGAGAATTCGAGCCCGGGCAGCTTGAGATGAATCCGTTCAGTATTGGGCGGGGGTGCGACGTCGGCCGCGGCGGCTCGGGCCTCGCCAAGGGCCAGCCGCGCCTCATTGGCGTCCATCAGGGCGCCGACCCCGTTCTCGATCTGCGCGGCCGTGCGCCCATCGGGACCGCTGACGAGGTAAATCACCCGCTGCTCGTCGTCCGAGACCTGGACTTCATAGGCCCCGGCCGTCTCTTGGTCGGTCTCGACCTCAACACTGCAGGCGCCCAGAAGCGCAAGAAGTCCAACGAAAACAAGTCCGCGCACGAGCACACTCCCTCCGAAGGCCACCAGGCTGAAGCCGGGGGCGCTGCTGTCAAGTGAGGGATGCGCTTTACCGGCGCGCCGGATGCAAGGACTCTAGCGATAGCGCTCGAACCGGACGACTTTTTCGTCGCGGTCGACATAGGCGACGCGGTATCCCGCGCCCATCCAAGCGCGAGCATGGCTGTGATGCTGCTGATTGTCGTTGGCCCAGAACGAGCGATGCTTCACCGCGCTTTGCGGCAGCTGTTTCCCGATGATCTGCTCGATGTCCTCAAAGGTGAGCATTTCCGGGCGCCCACGGCGACGGTTCAAATGCTCCCGCAACGGCTCGTACTTATAGGCCCTCACGTCTTCGCTCCGCATTCGTAACAAAGCTGACGGAGGGAAAGCATGAACTGATTTGCGCCTGTGGACAATTCGGCGCCGAGATTTCTGCAGACTTCCCTCTTAGGGGCGCGCGCACGCCCTCGCGAGATGAAACCCAAGTATAATTGCGGAGGCGAAAAGGTCGGCGCAAGCTTGCAGTCCGACTGTGGAGCCCGCTCGCATGAAAGACGTCGCTATT
>CAYYVB010000583.1:905-1220 GCA_964475035.1 uncultured Opitutaceae bacterium
CCGCGCTCGTAATGAAAGAGGCGGTCGCCCGCGCCAAAATCGATGCGGGGGAAGTTGAAGATGTCGTGCTCGGCTGCGGCCTGCCCGAAGGCGCCACAGGCCACAATGTCGCGCGGAACGCCGCGCTCTTCGCCGGCTTCGGCGCCGGCGTGCCCGGCATCACGGTGAACCGCTATTGCGGCTCCGGCCTGACTGCCGCCGCCTACGTCGCCAACGCCATTGCGCGCGGCGAAATTTCCTGCGGCATTGCGGGCGGCGTTGAGAGCATTTCGCTGGTGCAGTTCAATTTGAACTTCAACGGCTTCTTCTACGCGC
>CAYYVB010000583.1:1230-1645 GCA_964475035.1 uncultured Opitutaceae bacterium
GCAGCAGACCATGCCCGCCGTGTGGTGGACCATGAATCAAACCGCCGATTTCGTCGCAGAAAAATACAAGATCACGCGCCAGGAGCTCGATGAATACGTCGTGATGAGTCAAAAGCGCGTCGCCGAAGCCAATGCCCGCGGCGTGTACGCGCAAGAAATCGTCCCCATCACCACCACCATGAAAGTGACCGACAAAGCCACCGGCCAAAGCAGCGAAGTGGAAGTCACGCTCGATCATGATGAAGGCCCGCGCCCTGACACCACGCTCGAAAAGCTCTCCGCGCTCAAGCCGGTCCTGGAGGGCGGCACAACCACAGCCGGCAACGCCTCGCAACTCTCCGATGGCGCCGCCGCCGTCGTGATGATGGACGCCGATCTCGCCGCGCAACGCGGCCTGCCCATCCTTGGCTATTGG
>CAYYVB010000584.1:0-1641 GCA_964475035.1 uncultured Opitutaceae bacterium
GTCTCGGCGTAGAAGTAATAGGCCATGATGGTGGTGAAGGCGAAAAAGAACAACGCCACCGCCACGAATCCCTTGCCGAAGCCCGGGATGACCGCATCGACCGCCGCCTGCGTGAACGCCGGCCCGACCTCCAGCCCGACCGCGCCCTGATGCAGAAAGCCGCCCGCGCCATCCACGACGTTGTAGGTGCCGGTGAGCAAAATCATGAACGCCGTCGCGCTGCACACGAACCACGTGTCGAAATAGACCGAGAACGCCTGCACGAGGCCCTGTTCCGCCGGGTGCTTCACCTCGGCCGCCGCCGCCGCCATCGGCGCCGTGCCCTGCCCCGCTTCGTTCGAATACACGCCGCGCTTCACGCCCCACGCGATCGCTTGGCCGACAATGCCGCCGAAGACCGCGCCGCCGCCGAAGGCGCTCTCGAAGATCAACGCGAACACGCCCGGCACGTCGCGCCAGTGCAGCGCGATGATGACCAGCGCCACCAGCATGTAGCCGATCGCCATGAACGGCACCATCACCTGAGCCGCGTGGCTGATGCGCCGCGTGCCGCCGAAGGCGATGAACGCCATCAACCCCGCGATGCCGAGCCCCGTCACCCAGCGCGGCAGCGCGAACGCGCCCTCCATCGCCGCGCCGATGCTGTTCGCCTGCACGTTCGGCATGAACAATCCCGCCGCCAGCAACGTCGTCAGCGCGAACGCCACCGCATACCACTTCAGCTTCAGGCCGCGCTCGATGTAGTAAGCCGGACCGCCGCGCAACTGGCCGTTGATCTCCTCCTTGTAGATCTGCGCCAGCGCCGCCTCGACGAAGGCCGAGCCCGCGCCGAGGAACGCGATCGCCCACATCCAGAACACCGCGCCCGGTCCGCCGAACGCGATCGCCGTCGCCACGCCCGCGATATTGCCCGTGCCGACGCGCCCCGACACTGCCAGCGCGAAGGCCTGGAATGACGACACCCCGCGCGCCGTCGCCGAGGAACCGAACAGCAACCGCGCCGAGCGGCCGAAATGCCGCACCTGCGGGAATCGCAGACGCACCGAGAAATACAGCCCGGCGCCGAGACAGAGGTAGATGAGGGCGGGACTCCAGATGAGCCCGTTGAGGGAGTTGATCAGGGTATCCAAGCGCCCCGCATCAAGCACACCGCCCCGCGCCACTGCACGCCCGAACTTTGCGCCAGGCACCCGCCCAAAGGAGCGGGAGCTTCCAGCTCCCGTCGATCCTCCCTCCACCGGCCAACGCGGGAGCAGGATGCTCCCGCCACTTTCCGCCCCCAAGATTTGCCGTTGACCGCCCCCGCCGCGCCCTGAACCGTCGCCCCTCTTATGCTCAAAGCCGGCATCGTCGGTCTGCCCAACGTGGGCAAGTCCACCCTCTTCAACGCCCTCACGCGCTCCCGCAAGGCCGAGGCGGCCAACTATCCGTTCTGCACCATCGATCCGAACGTCGGCGTCGTGACCGTGCCCGACGACCGCCTCTACGTCCTGCAGAAGATCGCCAAGACCAACGTCGTCATCCCCGCGGCCATCGAGTTCGTGGACATCGCCGGCCTCGTCGCCGGCGCGAGCAAGGGCGAGGGCCTCGGCAACCAGTTCCTCGCCAACATCCGCGAGGTCGACGCCATCGTGCAGGTCG
>CAYYVB010000585.1:0-1637 GCA_964475035.1 uncultured Opitutaceae bacterium
AGCGGCGGGTGGTCAAGGCCGGCCAGTTGCTCGCCGTCGCCGCCGCGCTCTCGCGGCACCTGAGGAAAAACGTCCCGGAGAAGCGAGTCGGCATCGTCCTTCCTCCCGGCGCCGGCGCGCACATCGCCAACCTCGCGGTCGCCTGCGCGGGCAAAATCCCGGTAAACCTGAACTTCACCGTCGGCCGCGCCGCGGTCGAGGCCGCACTCCGCATCGGTGAGATCAAGACCGTCATCACCGCCGACGCCATGCGCGCGAAGGTGCCCAACTTTCCCTTCCCCGAGCACACGCTCGACCTGAAGAAGGAAATCGAGGCGATGGGGGGAAAGAAGGCCATTCTGCCTTGGTTGCTCGCGGTCTTCCTCCTGCCCAACCAATGGATCGCCGACCTGCTTGGTCTGCCGCGTGAGGGCGACCGCGAGGAGGCGGGCTTGCTGTTCACCTCCGGCAGCTCCGGTGAACCGAAGGGCGTCGTGCTCACACATCGCAACATCCTGTCGAACTGCGCGCAGATCTCCTCGCTCTCCATCTTGCCCGACAGCGCCATCATCATCGGCTGCCTGCCCGTGTTCCACTCCTTCGGCTTCACGGTCACGGTGTGGTATCCGATTCTCCGCGGCTGTCGTGTCGTGACGCTGCCCAGCCCGCTCGACACGAGGAAAATCGTCGAAGCGATCCACCAAGAGAAAGCCACTGTCATGGTCGGTGCACCGACCTTCGTGCGGCCCTTCCTGAAAAAGGCCACGCGGGAGGAACTCGCCTCGCTCGACCTCGTCGTCACCGGTGCCGAGAAACTGCCGATGGACCTTTACGAGGCGTTCCTGGAGCAGTTCGGCATCGAGGTGCTCCAAGGCTACGGCCTGACCGAGACGACGCCTGTCGCCAGTGTTAACCAACACAACCCGCCCGTCACGACCTCCACCGCCGAGCACCAGGATGGCAAGCGCACCGGCGCCGTCGGCCGCCTGCTCCCTGGCATCACCGCGCGCATCGTCGATCCCGACACGGGCGAGGAATTGCCGATGTCATCGACCGGCATGCTGTGGCTGAAGGGCCCGAACATTTTCCCGGGTTACCTCAAGGACCCGGAGAAAACCGCGAGCGCGATCAAGGAAGGCGGTTGGTTCATCACCGGCGATCTCGGCCGCATGGACGACGACGGCTTCATCTACATCGAAGGCCGCCTCTCGCGTTTCTCGAAGATCGGCGGCGAGATGGTGCCGCACGGCACGATCGAGGCGCGCATCGCCGAGCTGTTTGGCTGGGACCAGAACGAGGGCCCGACGGCGGTCGTCACCGGCGTGCCCGACGCCGCCAAGGGCGAGGCGCTGGTCCTGCTTACGACGATGGAAGTCACCCCCGAGCAGGTCCGCGCGAAGCTCCTCGAAGCCGGCCTGCCGAACCTTTGGGTCCCGCGCATCATCCGCCGCGTGGAGAAGATCCCGATGCTCGGCACCGGCAAGACCGACTTGAAAGGCTGCCGCACGCTGGCGATGGAGTTGACGAAGAACGAGGCTGGTTGAGTAGGAAGTAACAAGGTTGTGGTCTGGAGGGCGCGGCTACCGCCGCGCCGTGAACGATATACCAGATGCTTTCGCGCAACGGCGCGGCGGTAGCCGCGCCCTCCAGGCATAAGT
>CAYYVB010000586.1:0-1636 GCA_964475035.1 uncultured Opitutaceae bacterium
CCGGTGGCGCAGAACACGCAGCCCATCGCGCAACCGGCCTGGCTGCTCACGCAGGCGGTGACGCGCCCCGAGTAGCGCATCAGCACCGTCTCGATGCGCCGCCCGTCGGCGAGGGCGAGGAGATATTTGCGCGTGAAGCCGTCGCTGCTGTGCGTCTCCGCCGCGGTGGCGAGCCGGCCGAAGGTCAGTTCGCTCTCCGCCTGCGCGCGGAAGCGCGCCGGCAGTTCGTCCATTGCGCGCCAGTCCTCGGTTCCGCGTAGGTAGACGTAACTCCACAACCGTGCCCCGTGCACCGGCGCGAAACCCCAGCGCGACACGAGCGCAAGGAGCTGGTCGCGGGTGAAGTCGTAGAAATTGGCGCGGGAGTCGGACACGGGTGAGGCGGACTCTTGTGTTCGCGCCGGCGCTGCCGTGCAAGGCTGTGCGGGCGGCGACGGGCGCGACGCCGGGTTGCGCGGCGGGCCGTTGCGGCTAGGTTCCTGCGCATGGCCAACAAGATCGTCCTTGCCGGGGGCAGCGGATTCGTCGGTTCGGCGCTGGCGCGCCACTACCGCGATGCCGGTTGGGACGTCGTCGTGCTGACCCGGTCCCGTGCGCGCGTCCGCCCCGACGGCGTGCGCGAGGTGCAATGGGATCCCGCGACGGCCCTCGCACCCGCGCCCCAGAGGGAAAGTCACCTCTTAGATGACAAAACCACGGAGGGCGCGCGTGGGAGCGGCGGTCCGGAAAAGTGTAACCTAATAGGTTACACTTTGTCCGACGCGGCGCGGGCTTGGGCGGCGGAGGTGGACGGAGCCGCGGCGGTGATCAACCTCGCGGGGTCGACGATCGATTGCGTGCACACGCCGGAGAACCGGCGGCTCATCCTCGAGTCGCGTGTCGATTCCGTGCGCGCGCTCGGCGCGGCGGTGAGGGCGGCGGCGCGTCCGCCGGCGGTGTGGGTGCAGACCAGCGCCGTCGGCATCTACGGGGCCGGACCGGGGCGATGCGACGAACGCACGCCGCCGGGCGCGAGTTTCAAGGCGGGCGTGTGCGTGCAATGGGAGGCGGCGTTGGCGGAGGTGTGTCCGCCGGGCGTGCGCGCCGTGGTGTTGCGCGTGGGCGTCGTGCTCGGGCGGCAGGGCGGCGCGTTTCCCAAGCTGGAGCGCGTGGCGCGATTCTTCCTCGGCGGCGCGGCGGGCGACGGGCGGCAGGGGATCAGCTGGATCCGGCTCGACGACCTCGTGGCGATCTACGCGCGCGCCGTGGAGTCGGCGGCGATGACCGGCGTCTACAACGCCTGCGCGCCGGAGCCGGCGGCGAACGCGGAATTCATGCGCACGCTCCGCGCGGTGCTCGACCGGCCGTGGGCGCCGCCCGCGCCGGCGTGGGCGATCCGGCTGGTCGCGCCGGTGTTCCTGCGCACCGACCCGAGCCTTGTGCTTGAGGGGCAATACGCGGTTCCCGCCCGGTTGCTGGCCGAAGGGTTTGTGTTCCGCGCGCCGGACCTGCGCACAGCGCTGCGGGGACTCGTATCAGACTGAATACTTGCTGTGCTCGGGCTCGCAGTCGTGCATGCCCTCGTAGGCGTGCACGGAGCCGGCGGTGTCGGCCCAGAGCGGCAGGTTGGCGGCCTTGGATTTCTTGAGGTTGATGA
>CAYYVB010000587.1:0-1630 GCA_964475035.1 uncultured Opitutaceae bacterium
AGCCTGGCGCGTTCGCGATCGAGCGACTCACGCTCGATCTGCAGGCTTGTCTTAAGTGCTTCGACCTGCTTGTCCAGGCTCGCCAATCTCTGCCGCCGAACTTCCTCGCCCTTTTCGCTCAGTTCGAGTCGATCGGCCGCGGTGATGGGAGGTCGGGCTGCCTTGGCCTCGTCCTCAGCCTTCTTTTTCTCTTCGGCTTGCTTGGCGGCCTCGGCTTCCTTGGTCTTGGCTTCTTCCTCGATGGTGGGGGCGAAGAGCTCGCGGAGCCTCTGCATGCGGTCCTTGTTGAGCCGCCCGCTGGTCTGGAGCCAGCCGACGAAGCCGCCGATGGCGAGGATGTTCGCCAGGGCGAGAATCGAGATGACGGTCCACAGGCGCTTCACTGCATGATCTCCATCCGGACGTTGTGACCGGTGACGGCGATCTCGTCGAGGGTGCGGGCTTCCAGCGCGGCTTGCTCGGCCCGCCACTGCTCAGATCGGTGCTCCTTGAGTGTCTCCACCGCTTTGCGGCGGGTGGTGGCGGCGAGCAGGTCCTTCCGGGCGGTCTCGAGGCGGCGGTGCAGGGCGGCGAGCTGGAAAACCGTCTGCTGGGCCTTGGCGACAAGGTGCAGGGACATGTTGGCCTGCATGCGGACGCGGCTCAGATCCACCGGGTGCGAGGGCGCGTCGGGGCGAGCGGGCGCGAGGCTGTCGCGGAGGTCGTTCTTCTCGGCGGTAATGGAGACCTGAAAGCCGCGGAGCCTGTCTTCGAGGGCAAGACGCATGCGTTCGAGTTCGGCGAGCGCGAGCTGCTTCTGGCGTTCGATGGCCAGACGCTGCTTGATCACGGCTTCGAGCTCGAATCGGAACTTGGGCACGAGAGTCCTTGGTGTCTTTCAGCGATCAGGCGGCACGCGGACGCGACTTGGCATTGCGGGCCATGATGGATTGGGCGAGTTCGGCAAGGCGGACGAGGTTGGCGAGGCTTTCGTCGAAGCTGGGCGTCTGGCCCTTGGCCTGGCGCAGGTGTTCGTTGATCTGCGGCATCAGCTCGATCGCAACGTCGGCCTCGGGGTTGGTGCCCTTGGCGTACGCGCCGATCTGGACGAGGTCCTCGACTTCGCGGTACACGGCCATGAGGCGGAGGATGTTGCGGCGGGCGGCCTGCTGCTGCGCATCGGTCACGTCGTCGGCGACGCGGCTGACGGAGTCGAGGACGTCGATGGCAGGGAAGTGAGCCTTCTGGGCGAGCTTGCGGCTGAGGATGACGTGACCGTCGAGGATGCCGCGGGCGGCGTCGCTGATCGGCTCGGTCATGTCGTCGCCCTCGACGAGAATGGTGTAGAGGCCGGTGATGGAGCCGCCGGATTCGAGCGTGCCAGCGCGTTCGAGCAGCGCCGCCAGGGTGGAGAACACGCTGGGCGTGTAGCCCTTGGTGGCGGGGGGCTCGCCGACGGAGAGACCGATCTGGCGCTGGGCGTGGGCGAAGCGGGTGATGGAGTCCATCATCAGCAAGACGTCGCGGCCGAGATCGCGGAAGAACTCGGCGCAGGAGCACGCGAGCTTGGCGGCGCGGAGGCGGAGGAGCGGGGATTCGTCGCCGGTGGCGACAATGACAGCCTGGCGGCGCAGTACGAGGCCGAAATCAT
>CAYYVB010000588.1:0-1618 GCA_964475035.1 uncultured Opitutaceae bacterium
TGGTGGACGGCTTCCACGTCGCGGGCTTCGGCTCGGCGCTGCTCGGTGCGGCGGTCGTGAGCCTGACGAATCTCTTCGTCACGCGGATGCTCTCGAACGCCACAGGCCAGGAGGTGCGGGCGCGCGGTCCGGTCCGGCGGAAAAAAGACGACGACGTCATCGACGTCTGAGGGCCGCAGGCGGCGGTCGCGCGGCGAAATTACGCTCGCGGCGCGTGACGGAGAATCCGTTTGACGGGCACGCGGGCCGGCCTGACTTTGCCCGCTCACATCTACGCCTATGTCAGACGCAATTTACGACTTGGTGGTCATCGGTGGCGGCCCGGCCGGTTACGCGGCGGCGATCCGCGCCGGTCAGCTCGGCAAGAAGGTCGCGTGCATCGAACTCGAGCGCGCCGGAGGCACCTGCCTCAACTGGGGCTGCATCCCGACCAAGGCGCTGCTCAAGAGCGCCGAGCTCTACCGCACGTTCCAGAAGGCCGAGAGCTACGGCCTCACGGTGCAGGGTGTGGGTTTCGACTTCCGCAAGGTCATCGAGCGTTCGCGCGGCGTCTCGGCCCAGATGGCCAAGGGCATCGAGTTCCTCTTCCGCAAGAACAAGGTCGACTACTTCGTCGGCCGCGGCCGCGTGACCGTGCCCGGCATGGTCGAGATCACCGAGGGTGAGCATAAAGGGAAATTCTTCCGCACGAAGAACGTGCTCGTCGCCACCGGCCAGAAACCCCGCGCGCTGCCCGGCCTGCCGGTCGACGGCGTGCGCGTGATGACCTCTCGCGAGGCGCTCGCGGCGAAGGAGCTGCCGAAGTCCATCGCCATCATCGGCGCCGGCGCCATCGGCGTGGAGTTCGCCTATTTCTTCAACGCCTTCGGCTCGAAGGTCACGCTGGTCGAGATGCTGCCGCAGATCCTGCCGGTCGAGGACGAGGAGATCGCCCGCACGCTGGAGCGCAGCTTCGCCAAGCAGGGGATGACCATCCACACGGGCACCAAGTGCGAGAACATCCGCGTCGGCGAGAAGTCGGTGCAGCTCGACCTGGTCAAGGACGGCGCGAAGACCGCCGTCGAGGCCGAGACCGTCCTCGTCGCCATCGGCATCGTCTCCGCCATCGACGGGCTGTTCTCCGCGAAGGTGAAGGTCGAGACCGACCGCGGCTTCGTGAAGGTGGACGCCAACTACCAGACGAGCGTCCCCGGCATCTACGCCGCCGGCGACATCCAGGGTCCGCCTTGGCTGGCGCACGTCGCGACCTTCCGCGCGGTCAACGCGGTCAACGGCATCTTCGGCCACAGCAAGCCCAAGCAGGTGGACAAGTTCCCCGGCTGCACCTACTGCCAGCCGCAGGTCGCCAGCACCGGCTTGACCGAGAAGGCCCTCAAAGAAAAGGGCGTCGCCTACAAGGTCGGCAAGTTCCCCTTCACCGCGGTCGGCAAGGCCGTGGCGTCGGGCGACTCCGAAGGCTTCGTCAAGGTCCTCAGCGACGCGAAGACCGGCGAGATCCTCGGTGTGCACATCATCGGCAACGAGGCCACAGAGCTGATCGCCGAATACGGCCTTGCGATGGGTCTCGAGGCGACGATCGAGGACGTGCACCACACGATCCACGCGCACCCGACGCTCT
>CAYYVB010000589.1:0-1616 GCA_964475035.1 uncultured Opitutaceae bacterium
ACATCGTCTGCGGCCACTGCCGCAACTGCCTCGCCGGCCGCCGCCACCTCTGCCCCAACACCAAGGGCGTCGGCGTGAATCGCGACGGCGCATTCGCCGACTACGTCACCATTCCCCAATCGAACGTCTGGAAAGTGCCCGCCGGCATGGACCTCGACGTCGTCTCCTGCTTCGACCCGCTCGGCAACGCCGTGCACACCGCGCTGTCGTTCGACCTCGTCGGTGAGGACGTGCTCATCACTGGCGCCGGGCCGATCGGTTGCATGGCCATCGCCGTCGCGCGCGCCGCCGGCGCGCGCAAGATCGTCATCACCGACATCAACGACGGCCGCCTCGAACTCGCGAAAAAACTCGGCCCGACGCGCACGGTGAACGTGATGAAGGAAAACCTCGCCGATGTCTGGCACAAGGAACTCGGCATGACCGAAGGATTCGACGTCGGCCTCGAGATGTCCGGCAGCCCGCCGGCGTTGCGCCAGATGATCGACAACATGGTCAACGGCGGCCGCATCGCGCTGCTCGGCATCATGTCCGGCGAGGTCGCGATCGACTGGAATAAGGTCGTTTTCAAGATGCTTCACCTGAAGGGCATTTACGGCCGCGAGATGTTCGAGACGTGGTATAAGATGACCGCGCTCGTGCAGGGCGGCATGGACATCACGCCCGTCATCACGCACCGCTTCCCCGTCGACAATTTCCAGGAAGGCTTCGAGCTGATGGGCGCCGGCAAGTCCGGCAAGATCGTCCTCAACTGGGAATAAGCGCCGCTCTCTAATCCGGAGGGCCCGCGTCCCCGCGGGCCGCGGCTCACGAGGCCGTGAGCCCTCCACAATCCTTCGCTGCCATGAATTCCGCCTACTACGACCACCTGAAGAAGACCCTCGCCGAGATCGATGCCGCCGGGCTCTACAAGCGCGAGCGCATCATCACCACGCATCAGACCGCGCACATCGCCGTCTCCAGCGGACAGAAGGTGCTCAACATGTGCGCGAACAACTACCTCGGCCTCGCCGACAACCCCGAGCTCATCGCCGCCGCCCGCGAGTCGCTCGACCGCTGGGGCTACGGACTCGCCTCGGTGCGCTTCATCTGCGGCACGCAGCAGCTCCACAAGGATCTTGAGGCCGCCATCTCCCGCTTCCTCGGCACGGAGGACACCATCCTCTACTCGTCCTGCTTCGACGCCAACGGCGGCCTCTTCGAGACGCTGCTCGGCGCCGAGGACGCCATCATCTCCGACGAACTCAACCACGCCTCCATCATCGACGGCATCCGCCTCTGCAAGGCGCAGCGTTACCGCTACAAGAACAACAACCTCGATGACCTCGAGGCTAAGCTGAAGGAAGCCGACGCCAACAAGGCGCGCTTCAAGATGATCGCCACCGACGGCGTGTTCTCGATGGACGGCTACATCGCCAACCTCCAGGGCATCTGCGACCTCGCCGACAAATACAACGCGCTCGTCATGGTCGACGACTCGCACGCCGTCGGCTTCATGGGCAAGACCGGGCGCGGCACGCACGAGCACTGCGGCGTGATGGGCCGCGTCGACGTCTTCACCGGCACGCTCGGCAAGGCCCTCGGCGGCGCCAGCGGCGGCTACACCTCCGGCCGCA
>CAYYVB010000590.1:0-1606 GCA_964475035.1 uncultured Opitutaceae bacterium
GCTACTACGCGCTCCCGCTCCTCGCCGGCACCGAGATCGTCGGCCACATCGACCCCAAAGCCGACCGTCCCGCCCGACGCCTTCGGGTGCAACGCCGCTCCGTCCGCCGCGGCCACCGCACCACCGATGCCGTCCGCGCCCTCGCGCACTGGCTCGGCCTGAAGGCCTGACGCGCCGCCGAGGCGGAATAATTCTCGCGCTGTGCGGGTGCTGCGGGCTTGATTGCCGCACGGGCCGTCACGCACTCTGGACCTTTTGTGGACGACCTGCTGCTCACGCTCAAAACGACCTTCGGTTACGGCGCCTTCCGGCCGCTGCAACGCGAAATCATCGAGGCCTCGCTGGCCGGGCGCGACGTGTTCGCCCTCCTGCCGACCGGCGGCGGCAAATCGCTCTGCTTCCAACTGCCCGCGCTCCAGCGTCCCGGCCTGACCGTCGTCGTCTCGCCGCTCATCGCGTTGATGAAGGACCAGGTCGACCAGCTCCAGGCCGCCGGCGTCGCGGCCACGTTCCTCAACTCCACGCTCGGCGCCGCCGAGGCCCGCTCGCGGCTGGCCGGCCTGCACCGCGGCGAATGGCGCCTGCTCTACGTCGCCCCCGAGCGCCTCATGCTCGATGGCTGGCAGGAGAACCTCAAGAGCTGGAACGTCACCGCCCTCGCGATCGACGAGGCGCATTGCGTCTCCGAGTGGGGCCACGACTTCCGCCCGGAATACCGCCAGCTCGCCCAGCTCCGCGCGCTCCTGCCCGACGTGCCGGTGATGGCGCTGACCGCGACGGCCACCGAGCGCGTGCGCGCCGACATCGTCACCCACCTTCGCCTGCGCGAACCGGAGATCTTCGTCGCGAGTTTCAACCGCCCCAACCTCACCTACCGCGTCCTCGCGAAGGACCAGCCGCTGAAGCAGATCATCGACTTCGTCCGCAAGCGCGAGGACGAGAGCGGCATCATCTACTGCGCCACCCGCGCCACCACCGAACGCGTCGCCGAGGCGCTGGCCGGGCGCGGTTTCTCCGCCCGCGCCTACCACGCCGGCCTCGACGCCGAGGAACGCGCGCGCAACCAGGAGCTCTTCCTCCGCGACGAGTGCCGCATCATCTGCGCGACCATCGCCTTCGGCATGGGCATCAACAAGCCCAACGTCCGCTGGGTCATCCACCACGACCTGCCGAAGAACATCGAGGGCTACTACCAGGAGACCGGCCGCGCCGGACGCGACGGCCTGCCGGGCGACTGCCTCCTGCTCTTCTCCGGCGGCGACGCGGCCAAGCAGACGCACTTCATCGACGAGATCACCGACGAGCACGAGAAGGCCGTCGCGCGCAACCAGCTCCGCCAGATCCTGCACTACGCCGAGAGCGCCGGTTGCCGCCGCGCCGAGCTGCTCGACTACTTCGGCGAGAAATTCCCGCCCAGCGAATGCGGCGCCTGCGACAACTGCCTCGAACCGCGCGAGACTTACGACGGCACGGTCGTCGCCCAGAAATTCCTCTCCTGCATCTACCGCATCCGCCAGACCGGCCGCTTCGGCGTCGGCCTCAACCACATCGTCGAGGTCCTCACCGGCGCGGAGACCGAGAAAGTCCTGCGCTGGGGCCACGAGAA
>CAYYVB010000591.1:0-1593 GCA_964475035.1 uncultured Opitutaceae bacterium
GCTCCGTGCCGATCGGCCAGCGCGTGCTGGTCGGCGCGCTGGTCGGCCTCGGCTTCCACCTGCTGAACCAGGCCGCCGGACACCTCGGCGTCGTCTACGAAGTACACCCCGTGCTCTCCGCCGCCGGGCCAACCCTCTTGATGTCCATCATCGCCGCCATCCTGCTCGCGCGTACGCCCTGAAGATTCGGGGAATCTAGCCACGGAGGGCACGGAGGACACGGAGAAATAAAACTTGTTGCACGGTAGCCGAGGCGACTGCTGCTTCAATCCAACCTGACCCACTCACGGCAGCACGAAACATGTATTTCGCTTTCTCCGTGTCCTCCGTGGCTAGATTCCCCCATGCCAATCCGTAAGCTCCCGGGTCAAACCCGGAACACGAGCCGGGCCCGTGAGGCGCGGTCGATCCAGGCCTCGCCGCGGCCGCCGAGGGCCCACCAGTAGCCGAGGACGAGGAGGGCGCCGGCGAGGAGCACGAGGGGGCGCGCGGCGCTCGTGTAGTAAAAGGCCCAGCCGGCGAAGGCGAGTGGCAGCCAGGACAGTGCGCCGACGATGAAGCGCACCGACACCTGCTGCCAGCTCAGCGGCGCGGCGGTGGCCGCGTCGACCACGCGGATGCGCCAGCTCTTCATGCCGAGGGTCTGGCCGCCGCGCCGCCAGCACAGGCCGAAATAGCCGTAGGCGGCGCCGAGCAGCGCGAGCTGGAAACCGAGCTGGTAGTCCGGGATCGCGACGCCGTGATGCAGGCCGACCGCGATGCCGGCGACGACGAACCAGATCCCGATCAGCGCGAGGCTGTCGTAGACGATGGCGGCGACGCGTCGGCGCACGCTGACGCGCCGGGCGGCGGGGGATTCAGGCTGCATGTCGGTATCCGGTCATCTGGTGGCGCGGTGGGCTGCGTATCTGCCTACGACGCGCGGGAAACGGCGGCGCAGGGAACATGTCACAATGGCGCGGCGTCGTGCAAGGCGCGTCGGGTCGATTCGGGTCGAGGTCAACCATGCGGCAGTGGCGGTGTATCGCGACACTGATGCTCTGGCTCCTGCTGCCGGGCGCCGCGTTCGCGCATCCGCTCGGCGACCCGCCGGGACAGCTCGTCGACATCGGCGGCCGCCGCATGCATCTGTACTGCATCGGGCGCGGCGCCCCGACCATCGTCATCGACACCGGGCTCGGCGGCACCTCGCTCGAGTGGGAGGCGGTGATGCACCGGCTCGGCGGGCCGTCCCGCGTCTGCGTATACGACCGTGCGGGCTACGGCTGGAGCGACATGGGGCCTTACCCGCGCACCAGCTCGCAGCATGCGAACGATCTCTACCTGCTGCTGACGGCAGCCGGTGAGGCGGGGCCGTACGTCCTCGTCGGCCACTCCTACGGTGGCTACAACATGCAGCTCTTCGCACGCCGCTATCCGTTCATGGTCGCCGGCCTCGTGCTGATCGACGCGTCGCACCCCGAGCAGGTCGATCGGTTTCTCGCGCCGCCCTACAACGTGCGCATCGCGCCTTCGAGCAGCTTCGGGCTCGTCCGCTTCGGTGACGTGCCGCGGCCGCATCCGGCGATGCCGAAGGCCGCGCGCGATCTCTCC
>CAYYVB010000592.1:0-593 GCA_964475035.1 uncultured Opitutaceae bacterium
GGCCTGGACCGTGTCCAACGGTCCGATCGCGCTCGAACAATGGACCCAACTCGACACCGTGATGTGGCTCTCGGTGATGCGTCGCGCCGCCAGGGAGTCGCCCGAGGCCCAGGGCCTGCTCGAGGCGGCTTGGCAGCCTCAGCTCGATGCCATCTTCGCCCTCGTCACGGATCCGGAGACGCGGCGCATGTTCCGCGACCGCGTGCCGCGTTGGGTCGAGAGCCCGCAGGGATACTCCAACACGCGCAACGATTTCCGCCGCGTCGGACTGACACTCACGCTGCTCGTCGCCGCGGTCGTGCTCGTGACCGGCGCCAACTCGGCCACCTTGCTCCTGCTGCGCATGCTCGGTCGCGGCCGTGAGCTCGGGGTGCGGCTCGCGCTCGGCGCGGGGCGCTGGCGCCTCGCCCGCGGCGCCCTCATGGAGGGCCTGATGCTCTCGCTCGCCGGTGCGGCTGGCGGGGTGCTGCTCGGCATCTGGATTGCGCCCTTGCTGGCGGATTGGCTTGTCCCCGGCGTTTCCGGCGCGTTGCCCGGACTCGATTGGCAGCTGTTGGGCGTCCTGGCGGGACTGGCGGTCCTGCTCGGTCTGG
>CAYYVB010000592.1:603-1584 GCA_964475035.1 uncultured Opitutaceae bacterium
CGGACGCGCGCTGATCGTCGCGCAGCTCGCGCTCTCCGTCATGCTCATTTCCATCGCCGGCGCGCTCGCACTCGATCTGCGCCGCGTGCTGTCGGCGCATCCGGGCTTCGCCCGCGAATCGGTCGTGCAGGCCTTCTTCGACCTCAACGCCGCCGGCGTGCCGCCGGAGCGCCACCTCGCCGTCCTCGAGCGCGGGCGCGCCGCCGCGCAGGAACTGCCGCAGGTGCGCGCCGTCGGCTTCGCGGCGAGCGGCGTGCTCAGCGGCAGCCGCTCGGCGAGCGGACTCTATTTCCGCGGCGAGGGCGTCAACCCGCCGCGCACGAACATCCAGCACGAGTCGGCCGACGCCCACTATTTCGACGCCATGGGCATGCCCCTTCTCCGCGGCCGGGGTTTCACGGAGCGCGACACCGGCGACGCCCCGCTGGTCACCGTCATCAGCGAGCGCCTGGCGCGCGCGGTCTTTGGCGACGCCGATCCGATCGGACGGCGCCTCGGTTTCGGCGAGACGCCGGGCGACGACGACCGTGAGATCGTCGGCGTTGTGGCCGATGCCCGCGTCAACGGCGTGCGCGAGGAGCCGCCCGCGATGTTCTACACCGCGCTCGGCCAATGGCGCGCGCCCGCGGGTTGTCTCGTCGTGCGCGTCGCCGGCGATGCCGCCGGCCTGCGTGAGACCCTGCAGAAGAAGATTTCCGCGGCGGAGCCGGGGGTGATGTTCACGCGCTGGATGACGCTCGAGGAGCGCACGCAGCGCTGGCTGCGCAATGACCTCGCCACCGTGCGCCTGACCGCGGGCTTCGGCCTGCTTGCGACGCTGCTCGCCGTCATCGGCGTGCTCGGCGCGCTGGGCTACCTCGTCGCCAGCCGTTCGCGCGAGATCGCGGTGCGGCTCGCCGTCGGCGCGGAGCCCGGACGGGTCTGGCGCGAGATCCTGCGCGATGCCGCGTGGCTCGGCGCCCTCGGCGCCGGCGTCGGTGT
>CAYYVB010000593.1:0-1583 GCA_964475035.1 uncultured Opitutaceae bacterium
CTCATAGGGTGTAGGGGGACTACGCCCAACTTGGGGAAATCCCCAGCTCAGGCAAAGCAAAGCGTCCGTCAGCGCGACGCGGCGGACATGAATAAGCGGTTCGCCGTTCCGCGTTAGAAAAAATAAAGCGCCGGACGAATCCGGCGCCGGGGCCACGGGATGGGCCTGAACTCAAGGCGTGGGCAGCAGCGCGGGGACCGCGAAGGTATCGGCGGGGAACGGCTTGTTCACGACGATGGTCTCAAACGTGATCACATCGACCTGGCCGTTGGACGCCTTGCTGATGAGCTTGCGCGGGAAGCGAATGCCTTGGACGACGAGTTCGCCTTCCTCGCGGATCTCGGTGCCGCTCTCGGTCTCGGTCTTCACGAGCTGGCCGCTGTCCTTGGCGAAATAGCGCGTGAACACGATGTCAGGGGAGTGCGTGAAGACGAGTTTCACACATTCGCGGCCGTCGACCATAACCTCGCCGGCGAGCGTGACCGAGCCACGAAGCTTCTGAATGCCACGAAAGAAGGCCAGGTTCTCCCAAGTGTTGGCGCGGAGGCGCTTGACCTGCGGAACGTCGAGAAAGGTCATCTGCCACTTGCTCGGGTCGGCACTGGGGATGCGGCGCACCCAGCCATCGGAATCATCCAGTGCTGTGATCTGCGTGCCTTGCTCGGACCGCAGCGTCATGCGCTGCTGATAGGGGTGCTGGACGATGATGTCGATCGCGAGGCGGGCCGTTTCGGTGCGGAAATTGCCCGGATCGCCCTCGACCGGAGCGCGGAAGGTGGATTCCAGCGTGCCGGTGAAGTGGATGCTCTTCACGGCGTTGAGGGTGGCCTCGTTGCCGATGGCGGCGCGGGCACGGGCGATCCAGCGCTCAGCTTGGGCGTCGGCCGAAGCGGGAAGGTGCAACAAGGAAACGAAGACCAGCAACAGGGGGAGGCGGACTTTCATGGGCACGTGTGACAGGCAAGCTGGGCCGCGGTGCCGTGCATCGCAAGGGGATTTCCCCCACCCCACTCTCACTCCCACTCGATCGTCGCGGGCGGCTTGGAGCTGATGTCGAGGACGACGCGACTGACGCCGCGGACCTCGTTGGTGATGCGGCTGGAAATGCGCTGAATGAGCTCGTGAGGGAGCTTGGCCCAGTCGGCCGTCATGGCGTCGGTGCTCTCGACGATGCGGAGCGCGATGACGTAGTCGTAGGTGCGCTCGTCGCCGAAGACACCGACGGTCTTCACCGGCAGGAAGACCGCGAAGGACTGCCAGACCTTCCAATAGTAACCGGACTGCATCATCTCCTCCTGGAGGACGGCGTCGGCGTTGCGGAGGATGTCGAGCTTCTCGGCCGTGATATCGCCCATGACGCGCACGCCGAGGCCGGGGCCCGGGAACGGTTGGCGCCAGACGACCTCGCGCGGGAGGCCGAGGGCCTCGCCGACCCGGCGGACCTCGTCCTTGAAGAGCTCGCGCAACGGCTCGATGAGCTTGAGCTTCATACGCTCGGGCAGGCCGCCGACGTTGTGGTGTGTCTTGATGAGCGAGGCCGGGTTGCCTTGGATGGAGACGGACTCGATGACGTCGGGATAGAG
>CAYYVB010000594.1:0-1581 GCA_964475035.1 uncultured Opitutaceae bacterium
ACCTCATCTCGCGCGGCCTGGCCGACACGGCTCAACTCCAGTTCACACTCTCGCTCCTCGCCAACGACGGGATCAAGCAACCGATGGCGCTCCTCGGTGCGTTGAGCTTCCTCATCTGGCAGGCCTTCAGCGCCGACGGCGTCCTGATCGTGCTAGTCTGCCTCGCCGTCGTGCCGCTCACGGTCCTGCCCGTGCATTACGTCGGCAAGAAGGTCGTGAAACGCGCGCAACAGGTGCAGGCGAAGCTCGGTGACGTTTCCGCCCACCTGAGCGAAAACCTCGCCGCCGCGCGCGAGGTGCGCGCCTTCGGCCTCGAGCGGCGCGAAACGGACCGCTTCGCCGCCGCTACCGCCGGCCTCGTCACCGGCCAGATGAAGATCGTCAAATACGCGCAGGCCCTCACGCCGGCGATCGAGCTGCTCTCGGCCTTCGGCATCGCGGCGACCCTCGTGTTCGCC
The DNA here is from genome assembly GCA_964475035.1 of uncultured Opitutaceae bacterium. Taxonomy (GTDB): domain Bacteria; phylum Verrucomicrobiota; class Verrucomicrobiia; order Opitutales; family Opitutaceae; genus Didemnitutus. Next base: position 459 of record CAYYVB010000594.1, read on the forward strand.
TACGGCTCGGGCGTGCGGTGGGAGACCTTCCTCGCCGTCATCACCGCGCTCTACCTCTGCTACGAGCCGATCAAGAAACTCGGCTACCTCAACAGCGAGATCAACCGCGGCGCCGCCTCGCTCGAACGCCTTGAGGCCGTGCTCGACGAACCCGTGCGCATTGCCGATCCGGAAAAGCCCGTCGCCGTCGACCGCCTGCGCGGTGACCTCGCGTTCGAGGGCGTGTCGTTCGCCTACGAGGACAACGCCGCGCTGACCGGCGTCACGGTGCGCATCCCCGCCGGCACCGTCTGCGCGCTCGTCGGCCCGAGCGGTGCGGGCAAGACCACCTTCGCCAACCTTGTGCCGCGCTTCTACGACCCGAGCGCCGGACGCGTGACGCTCGACGGACACGACCTCCGCGACCTGCGCCTCGCCGACCTGCGCCGCAACATCGCCCTCGTCTCGCAGGACCCGGTGCTCTTCAACGACACCATCCTGCACAACCTCGCGCTCGGCCGCGAGGGCGCCACGCGCGATGAGATCGTCGCCGCCGCCCAGGCCGCGCACGCGCACGAGTTCATCGAGAAGATGCCCGCGGGCTACGACACCATCGTCGGCGAGCGCGGCGCCCTTCTCTCCGGCGGCCAAAAGCAGCGCCTCGCCATCGCCCGCGCCTTCCTGCGCGGCGCGCCGATCCTCATCCTCGACGAGGCCACCAGCGCGCTCGACTCCGAGAGCGAGGCCGCGGTGCAGGACGCGCTGCGTCATCTCGTCGTCGGCAAGACCGTGCTCATCATCGCGCACCGCTTCAGCACGATCCGCGACGCGTCGACCATCCTCGTCTTCGACCAGGGCCGCATCGTCGCCCAAGGCGACCACGCCGCGCTCTACGCCGGCAATGCGCTCTACAAATCGCTCTACGACCGGCAGAGCGGCGCGGCGTAGGGATCAGTGACATGAACACTAAGGGACACGAATGCTTGCCGAAATTAGTGTTCATTAGTGTCCATTAGTGGGTTCCCTCAAAAACCATGTCTGAACTGCCGAAGGAATTCTCCCGCGAAGTCGAAAACCTCATCGCGGGTTTGCGCGAGGTGCCGGAGGACGGGGGCCGCTCGCGCAAGCGCCCGACGCAGGACCT
>CAYYVB010000595.1:0-1581 GCA_964475035.1 uncultured Opitutaceae bacterium
ACACCTTCCACAACGACCGCCACCCCGACCTCAAGGCCGACTTCATCCTCGCCAACCCGCCCTTCAACATCTCCGACTGGGGCGGCGAGCGCCTGGCAGGCGACAAACGCTGGCAGTACGGCGCCCCGCCCAAGGGCAACGCCAACTTCGCCTGGGTGCAGCACATCGTCCACCACCTCGCGCCCGCGGGCGTGGCCGGCTTCGTGCTCGCCAACGGCTCGATGTCGTCCAACCAGTCCGGCGAGGGCGAGATCCGCAAGAACCTGATTGAAGCCGACCTCGTGGACTGCATGGTGGCGCTGCCCGGCCAGCTCTTCTATTCGACGCAGATCCCGGCCTGCCTGTGGTTCCTCGCGCGCGACCGCAAGAACGGGAAGTTCTGCGATCGCCGCGGACACTTGCTCTTCATTGACGCCCGCAAGCTCGGCTGCATGGTGGACCGCACCCACCGCGAGCTGATCGACGAAGACATTGCTCGGATCGCCGCCACCTACCACGCCTGGCGCGGCGAGAAGGAGGCTGGCGAGTACGCCGATATCCCCGGCTACTGCAAGAGTGCGACGCTGGAGGAGGTGCGCAAACACGGCCACGTGCTCACGCCCGGCCGCTACGTCGGCGCCGAGGCGCAGGAGGACGACGGCGAGCCGTTCGAGGAGAAGATGCGACGGCTCGTCGTGACGCTGCGCGAGCAGCAGGCCGAGGCCGCGAGGCTCGATGCCGCCATCGCTGCTAACCTGAAGGACCTTGGGTATGGCGGGTGAGTGGCACACTGCGAAGCTAGGTTTGTTACTCAAGGGTGGCATTCGGCACGGTGTCTACAAGCCGCTTGAGGCTTTTGGGACTGGTACACGCGTCCTCAAGATGGGGCTGCAATACTCCGAGGACAGGATTGGCGGACAAGAAATGCCGCGAGTGCCCCTCAGCAGTGACGAGGTGCAGCGCTTCCGTGCGCATGTAGGAGATTTATTGTTCTCTCGCACATCCATGATGAGCGATGGTGCCGGGAAGTGTTCCCTCGTTGTTGCGCACGAAGACCCGTTCGTATTCGACGGCAATATCCTATGCGGTACTCCGGACACGAATACCGTTGACCCGGCGTTCATTTATTTTTATTTCAAGTCTCCAGAGGGAAAGCAGTCAATAGCCGAAATCATCGCGGGAACCCAGGCAAGGTCGTTATCGGGTAGCAACCTCGCAGACGTTAATGTGTTTTGCCCGCCCCTCCCCGAACAACGCGCCATTGCCCACATCCTCGGCACGCTGGACGACAAGATTGAGCTGAACCGGCGGATGATCGAGACTTTGGACGCGATGGCGCGGGCGCTCTTCAAGTCGTGGTTCGTAGACTTCGACCCTGTCCGCGCCAAGGCGGAAGGCGGCGACCCCGACCTCCCCAAGCCCCTCGCCGGCCTCTTCCCTGCCCGCCTCGTCGACTCTGAACTCGGCGAGATTCCGGAGGGGTGGGAGATCAGCCTTGCCGGGGACCTCTTTGACGTGGCCATAGGGAAGACCCCGCCACGCAAGGAACACCAGTGGTTCTCGACCGACCCGCAAGATATCCCTTGGATGTCTATCAGGGAC
>CAYYVB010000596.1:0-1573 GCA_964475035.1 uncultured Opitutaceae bacterium
CAGTTGACCGCCGCGCAGGCCGAGGCCGCCCGCCTCGCGCAGGTGCGTGACAGCAGCGAACAACAGCGCACCGAGGCCGAGCGCAGCGCCACGCAGAACATCGAGGCCCTCACCACCCAGCTCGCTGCGCTCCGCCGCGATGTGGACGGCCTGCGCGCCACCAACCAGCAACTTGTCGCCGCCAACACCGCGCTCGAGCGCGAGCGTCAGAGCGCGGTCACGCAGCTGCGTCAGGAAAACGCCGCGCTCGCCAGCCGCCTGTTGCAGGCGCAGGGCACGCTCGACCAGATCGCCGCCGCTGCCCGCCTCGGCACGCCGGCCGCCGGCATCGCCGCGACGGCCAATCAGGGCACGGGCACCGGTCCGGTCGGCACGACCAGTGCACCGGCGACGGCCGAGCGTTTCCACACGGTGATCGACGGCGATTCGCTCTCGCGCCTCAGCTTGCGTTACTACGGCACGCCGAACCGCTGGCAGGACATCTTCAACGCGAACCGCGACGTGCTCCAAGGCGCCAACTCCCTCCGCGTTGGCCAGCGTCTGCGGATTCCGTAAGCCGCGGCAGTCAGGAATGGCCGCTTCCCATGTCGGTGGCGCACTTGCGCGCCACTCACTCGAATCGCGAGAAGCACAAACGCGGCCAGGGTAGGGCGGGCCCGCCGGGCCCGCCGAGTGGACGATTACGTTGGGTCCGGCACCGGGCCGCTTCCCTCAACGCAAAGGCCCGCGGCTCAATGAGCGCGCGGGCCTCGGACTATGGGTGTTGATAGCGGTGTCGCGCCCGAGTGCCGGACGTCACGCCACGGCGACGCGGCGGGTGACAAGGCTGGTCGCGACCTCCTGCGAGGTGAGGTGGCGGAAGAAGGCGTCGCGCCGCTGGCGGGCGACTTCGACGTCCTTCGTGCCGAGAGAGCGGCGGATGCGCTCCTTCGTGAACGGTGTCGGATACACCGTGTAGTGGAGGAACCACGTTCCGTTGTTGTTCCAGAGGTGGTGGTTCGGGTTCTCCGCGGTGATGCGGAGGGCGGGGAGGCTGATGAGGTTGGACATGAGGCGTGAGTTTTTAGGTTCGCGCGTCAGGTGATTTCCCAAAAACGAAAGCCGCCTGAGGGCATCAGGCGGCTTTCCGTTTTTTAGGAGGAGTTTTTTGTTCGAGCCGGGGGGCTCGCACATCCGGGCGACTTTCGTCGCTCGAAACCACCGTGATCACTCCTAGACCCGGTTGGCAGAACCGACCAATTGCTCCGTCGATCCTTTCCTGATGCAGCTCTGATATCGGCCTTCTCTGATTGCGAGGCCAGCGCAATTTTCCAGCTGCCGCGTCATAAAGTCATCCGAATCACGCAACTCACTTGTCGGAAGATATTTAAAATCCGTCGGAGGCATGATTGCCGCGGTTAATCCCTGTGTTTTTTCACGATGGATTGTTAGGCGAACTCCCGCAGTGATTTCTGCCGCAGGCCTCGTTTATGGGCGTAACCCTGCGACAATCTTTGCATCTGAAATCCCGAAAATTAAAAGGCCGGGCTTGAGGCCCGGCCTTTGGGAGTGAGTGGTCGATTCGACCTTGAGG
>CAYYVB010000597.1:0-1565 GCA_964475035.1 uncultured Opitutaceae bacterium
CCACCGGGATGCCGCGGCCGTCGTCGCGGATGGAGATGGAGCCGTCGACGTGGATCGTGACCTCGATGCGCTTGCAGTGGCCGGCGAGATGTTCGTCGACGGAGTTGTCGAGCACTTCGGAAACGCAGTGGTGCAGCGCGCGTTCGTCGGTGCCACCGATATACATGCCGGGCTTCTTGCGGACGGCTTCGAGGCCCTCCAGTTTGCCCAGTTGGGAAGCATCGTAAGTGGCACCGATGGCGGGATTTTTCGGTGCGGAGGAGACGTCGTCAGGTGCGGACATTCAGGTGAAAGATGGAATGAAAAAACTTCGCGGAAAACGGCCGCACCGACAACAGATTTTTGCAGCTTTATTCACAGATTTTCCACCAGACCATGGCTTTTATTAGTCTCTGGTAATAAATGACTAGAAAATCTCCTTTCACCCCATTGAATGCTTGCTCCCCACGCGGCACGGAACGCGTGCCGCGGAGCGGTTTTCGGGGTCGTTATCGAGACAAAAATCGCACGATTTTTGGGCGCGGGGAAGATACGTTTTGACGGTGACCGCGTGAGCGCGGCAGTGTGGCCGCATGGCCGTCGATTTGACCCCGCTGCGGGACCTGCAGGAGCGCGACATGCACCGGCTGTCCCTCGAGACGCAACTGGCCGCCGCGCCGCGCGATATCGCGGCGGTCGAGGCCCGCATCGCCACCGAGCGGCAGGCGATCGAGACGGCCAAGGCCGAGTGGCACGGCCTCGAGGCGAAGAAGAAAACCCTCGAGAACGAGATCAAGGCCGGCGAGGAAAAGGTCGCGAAATACAAGCACCAGCAACTCGAGGTGCGGAAGAACGACGAATACCGCGCCCTCACGCACGAGATCGAGACGATGGAGGGTGTGATCTCCGGCTACGAGGAGGAGGAGTTGAAGATCATGTATGCGATCGACGAGGCGAAGAAGCGCTTCGCCGAGGCGGAGCGCGTGCTGAAGGAGAATATTTCCGGCCATGAGGCGAAGATCGCCGCGCTCCGGGCGCATGAGATCGACCTGCGCGGACAGCACGAGCAGGCGCTCGCCGCCGTCGGGGCCGCCCGACTCCAAGTGCCCGAGCCGCAGACGCGCCTTTACGACCGGCTCGCGAAGAAGCCCGGGATGCCCGTGTGCGTCGCCGTGCAGGGCGGGCGTTGCGGCGGCTGCCACATGAAGGTGTCGTCGAACATCGAGTTCGAGGCGCGCAAGGCGGAGAATATTGTCACTTGCGACCAGTGCGGTCGCATCGTTTACTGGCTGCTCTAGTTTCGGAGCCAGACCTTCGCTCCGCGTTCTTTGAACCACGGAGAGGAAAGTCCGGACACCATCGGGCAGGATTCCGCGTGAAAGCGCGGGCGCGGCGCTTCAAGGCGCCGTGACGGACAGTGTCACAGAAAACAGACCGCCGGGCGGGCAACCGTCCGGTCAGGGTGAAAAGGTGGGGTAAGAGCCCACCGCGCCACGCAGCAATGCGGGCGGCACGAAAAACCCAATCCGGTGCAAGGCAACATAGGCGGCTGGGCGGCCCGTCCGATAGCCGCGGGTATGCCGCAT
>CAYYVB010000598.1:0-1560 GCA_964475035.1 uncultured Opitutaceae bacterium
TCGTCGGCACCGTCGTGCCGATGCTGCCCGAAAAACTGTCCAACGGCCTCTGCTCCCTCGTCGAGGCGCAAGACCGCCTTACGAAGGCCGTTCTCTTCACCTTCACACCTCAGGGCCGCATCAGGCACGTGGAGTTCGCCAACACCGTCATCCGCAGCCGCAAGCGTCTAACCTACAAGCAGGCCTACGCGCTGATGTTCGAGGACGACCTCGAGCGCGTCCGCCGCCTGCCCGTGCCGCCGAAGCACCAGACCGGCTCCACCGGCCGCCTGCTTTCATCACTCTCGCATGAAGAGCTTTCCGACCTGCAGCGGTGGGTGCGCCAACTCTGGGCGATCGCCGCCAAGCTCCGCCGCGAACGCTTCCGCCTCGGCTCGCTCGACCTCGACATGCCCGAGACGAAGATCTTCGTCGACGAAGAGGGCTACGCCGACCGCATCGAGAAGATCGAGAACGACGAGAGCCACCAGTTGATCGAGGAGTTCATGCTCCTCGCCAACGAGGCCGTCGCCCGCCTCACCCGGACGCACCGCCTGCCCTCGCTTTACCGCGTGCACGACGAGCCCGACGCGGAGCGCCTCGACGAATTCCGCCGCGAGCTGCTCACGCACAACCTCAAGGTCGGCGACCTCACGAAGCGCGAGGAAGTCGTCAAGCTCCTCGCCGTGCTCAAGGACCACCCGCAGGGCCACCTCCTCCGCGTGCAGCTCCTCCGCTCCATGCGCAAGGCCTGCTACCGCGCTACGCACGACGGCCACTACGGCCTCAATAAGTCCGACTACACGCACTTCACCTCACCCATCCGCCGCTACTCCGACCTCGTCGTCCACCGCGTCTTCGAGCACCACCTCGCCAAGACCGGCGCCGCCGCCGGCGGCCACCGCGACGCCGTCAAGGGCGGCTACAACATCGCCCGCGCCGAGACGCTCGCCGAGCACCTCTCGCTCACCGAGATCAACAGCACCGAGGCCGAGCGCGACTCCGTCAAGGTGAAGCTGGCCGAGTTCTTCGAGCGCGAGACCGAAAAGAAAAAGAAGACGCGTTTCCCGGCAATCATCACCGACGTGCGCAATCACGGCTTCTTCGTCGAGCTCTCCGCCGCCGGTGCGTTCGGCATGGTGCCGGTGTCCTCGCTCCAGGACGACTTCTACGTGCTCAACCCGTCCGGCTCGGCCTTCATCGGCCGTAAGACGAAGCGCCGTTTCGAGATCGGCCAGAAGATCGAAGTCATCGTCCTCCGCGTCGATCGCCAGAAGCGGATGCTGGACTTCACGATCCCGAACTGAGCCCGCGCTCCGTCGACCGCCCCGTAGGTTGCGCGCTCGCGCGCAACTCAGCCGGGCCTGCTACACGCGAATGTGATCACAATGTGGCGCGCAAGCACGCCACCTACAAATCTTGCCTCACCCATACCGCAGCCGCAGGCGTGTCGCGGGGAAGAATTTTCCCGGGCAGACGGTGTGGTTGCGGTCGACCCAGCGGTGGATGGTGAACTTCGGGCGCGCGCCGAGCGGGGCATCGTCGCGCAGCCAGTCGATGAGGGCGGTCATCGTCTCCAGT
>CAYYVB010000599.1:0-935 GCA_964475035.1 uncultured Opitutaceae bacterium
CACGGTAATGGCGACGGTATCGTTGTCGGAGAGCGCGCCGCCGGCACCGGTATTGCCCTGGTCGTTCGTGGTGATCGAGAGCAGCGCAGGACCGCTGTATGCCCCCGTGGGGTCGTAGCGCATGCCGTTCAGCGCCGCGTTGATGTTGGCCACCGTGCCGGAGAACACCAGGTTCGCGTCGGCGGTACCATCGCCGGTCGTGAACGTGAGGCCGGCGCCGGAGGAGAGCGTCAGCGCGCCGTTGGTGACCGACAGCGCGACCTGCACCGAACCCGACGCGGCGTCGGCGTCGGTGATCGAGATCCGGTTGCCGTTCCCCGTGGAGAAGACCAGGGCCGTGTCTTCGTTGACCGTCTGGGCGCCGGGAACCGTGTTCTGAGGAGCGTCGTTGATCGCGCTGAATGTGAGCGTGACGTTGGTCACACCGGAACTCTGAGCGCCACCGCTGCCGGTATTGCCCAGGTCGTCCACCGACACGCCGAGCGTCACGCTGGTGGTGTCGTTCGCTGCCGAGGTGTAGGTGAGCGCGCTGCCGGCAATGAATGCATTCAGGTTCGCGCGGGTACCCGTCAGCGTGAGCGCAGTGGCGGTGCCGCCGACGGTGACACCGCCCCCCGACGTTGCCGCGAGCGTACCCTGCGCCACCGTGAACGTCGCGACCATGTTGCCGGTGGCCACATCCACGTCGGCGAAGCTGATGCCGGTCAGCGCGCCGGCGACATCCTCGGTGAGGGCGATCGAGCCGGGCGCCGTCACGGTGGGCGCATCGTTCACCGCGCTCACCGTGACTGACGCGGTGGCGGTGGTCGAGGAATAGGGCGTCGAGCCGCCGTTGCCGCTGACGTTCGCGGTGCCGCCTGCCGTGCCGGTCGTGCGGTCCCAGGCCCGCAGCACGATGCTCGAAGTGCCGTTGTAGTTGGCGGACGGGACGAAAC
>CAYYVB010000599.1:945-1554 GCA_964475035.1 uncultured Opitutaceae bacterium
CGCGCCGTCGTGGCATCCGGCGAGCCGAAGTTGTTCCAGGCGCCGCCGCCGTTGGTCGAGTACTGCCAGGCGCCGTTAGTGTTGTCGACCGAGACGACGGCGATGCCGGAGAGCGCACCGCTGTCGGGGTCGGCGACCTGTCCGCTCAGCAGCGCCGAGACCAGCGCGCCCCCGTTGCTGGCGGGGTCCTCGTTGATGGCCGTGAGGTTGTTGGCGCCCGCGAGTACGGGCGCATCGTTGACGGCGGTCACGTTGAGAGTGACGTTGTCGCTGTCGGTCCTGGTACCGCCGGACCCGCTGTTGCCCTGGTCGCTGGTCGCCACGGTCAGGGTGACGGCGGAGGTCGCGTTGGCGGCGGTGGTGAACGTGACGCTGGAGCCGCTCACGAACGTGTTCAGATTGGATGCGGTACCGGTCAGCACCAGGGATGCGGTCCCCGACCCGCTGACACCGACGCCACCTCCGGCGATGGCGGCCAGCGTGCCGCTGCCCACCGAGAGCGTGATCTGCAGGCTCGCGCTGCCGGCGTCCACGTCCGCGACCGAGATTCCGGTGAGCGCGGTGGCCACGTCCTCCGTGACGGCGATCGAGGCCGGAACCGTGTTGACC
>CAYYVB010000600.1:0-1552 GCA_964475035.1 uncultured Opitutaceae bacterium
GCGCTCGAGGTCGTCCTCGTCCATCTGCCCGTGGCCGGTGCCGATGCGGAGTTTCGGCAACAGCTCGCGCAGCCGCGCGGCCACGAGGTCGATCGTCTGCACGCGGTTGTGGAGATAGAACACCTGGCCGCCGCGCCGCACCTCGTGCTGGATCGCCTCGACGACGAGTTTCTCGTCGTAGCTCTTCACGATCGTCTGGATCGGCAGGCGGTTGACCGGCGCCGTCTCGATCGTGCTCAGGTCGCGCGCGCCGGTCAGCGCGAGGTAGAGCGTGCGCGGGATCGGCGTGGCGCTCATCGACAGCAGGTCGACGTGCGCGCGCCAGCGCTTGAAGACTTCCTTGTGCTTCACGCCGAAGCGCTGCTCCTCGTCGATGATGACGAGCCCGAGGTCCTTGAACTGCACGTCGGCCTGCACGAGCCGGTGCGTGCCGATGAGGATGTCGATCCGGCCCGCCGCCAGCGCGGCGAGGATCTGCGTCTGCTCCTTGCGCGAGCGGAAGCGCGACACCATCTCCACCGCCACCGGATAACCGGCCATGCGTTCGCGGAACGTGTTCAGGTGCTGCTGCGCCAGCACGGTCGTCGGCACGAGCACCGCCACCTGCTTGCCGCCCATCACGGCCTTGAAGGCGGCGCGGATCGCCACCTCGGTCTTGCCGAAACCCACGTCGCCGCACACCAGCCGGTCCATCGGCCGCGTCTTCTCCATGTCGGCCTTCGTGGCGATGATGGCCTTCGCCTGGTCGGGCGTCTCGGTGAACGGGAACGCCGCCTCGAATTCCTTCTGCCACGTGTTGTCCTCCGCGAACGCGTGCCCCGGCTGCGCCTCGCGCTTCGCCTGAATCTGCAGCAGCTCCGCCGCGAGGTCGAGCGTCGCGCGCTCCGCCGCCGCGCGGACCTTTTCCCAGCGCCCCGAGCCGACGCGCCCGAGCTGCGGCTTCACCTTCGACAAGCCGACGTAGCGGCTGATGAGGTGCGACTCCTGCAACGGCACGTGCAGCGTCACCTTGTCGTCGAACTCCAGCGAGATCACCTCGCGCACGCCGTCGCGCGTCTCGAGCCGCGTCAGCCCGCGATACACCGCCACGCCGTGCTGCAGGTGGACGACGAAATCGCCCTCCACGAGGTCGGTGAAGTCGAGCAACTGGTCCACCGCCGACGGCGTGACGAGCGCGCGCTTGCCCACCGTTCGCCTCTGGCGCTTGCGTCCGAAAAGCTCCGTCTCGGTCACCGCCACATAGCCGCAGGGTAGGGCGGCGACTCCGTCGCTGCCGCCCGGCGCAGTCGGAGTCCGCGCCCCACCTTGACGGATGCGAAACCCTTCGTTCACCGCGCCGCGCACGTAGCGCGGTTTTAATTTCTTCAACGCCCCATCCTCCGCCAACAACTCCCGCACGCGCTGCTCCTCGCCTTCCTTCGAGACGATGAAATCCACCGCCCAGCCCGCCTGTTGCCACGCGAGGATCTGTTCGAGGAAGCGCCGCCGCGCCGCGTCCTCGGCCTCGAGCCGTTCGTGGGCGAGCATCTCCTCCTCGGGGAACGAGCGGTGA
>CAYYVB010000601.1:0-1207 GCA_964475035.1 uncultured Opitutaceae bacterium
GGATCGGGCAACCCCGGTGCGACGAACGTCAAGCGCGTGCTCGGTGAGAAATTCGGCGCGAAGGGCAAGCGCGCGGGCAACCTCGTGTTTGCGCTCGATGCGCTGAAGGGGGCGCTCGCCACGGGCTGGCCGCTGCTGCCGTGGATCGAGACGCCGCACCAGGAAGTGCTCGCGCTCATCGGCGTCGTCGCCGCGGTGCTCGGGCACTCTTTCTCCGTCTTCACCCGCTTCAAGGGCGGCAAGGGCGTCGCCACCGCGGCGGGCGGTCTCGTGGTGATCATTCCCGTGGCGTGCCTGATCGCGGCGATCGTGTGGGTGCTGACGTTCTTCACCACGCGCTACGTGTCGCTCGGCTCGATCCTCGGCGCCGTGGCGGTCATCGTCGCCACGTGGGTGCTCGGCGATCACCTCGCCTATTCGATCATCGCCACGGTTCTCGCGGCCTTCGTCATCATCCGGCACCACTCGAACATCCGGCGCCTGCTCGCCGGCACGGAGCCGAAATTCGGCCAGCCGCGTCCGCCGGCCTGAGCCGTTCGGACCACGCCGCGCGGCCCGCCGGCGGCTATGACGCACGCGTGAGACTCGCGCCTTGCCATGCCGTGCCCGGCGGCGCCAATTAGCCGGGTTCACACCATGGCACTCATCGTCCAGAAATACGGCGGCACCTCCGTCGGCGACGTCGAGCGGATCAAGAACGTCGCCGCCCGTATCAAGGCCTCGCGCGACGAGGGCCATCGCCTCGTCGTCGTCGTCTCCGCCCGCGCAGGAGTGACCAACGAGCTCATCGCCCGCGCCAAGGCCGTCAACCCGCGCCCCGACACCCGCGAGTTGGACATGCTCCTCGCCATCGGCGAACAGGAGACGATCGCCCTCACCGCCATGGCGCTTCATGCGCTCGAAGTGCCAGCCGTCTCCTACACCGGCCCGCAGGCCGGCATCGTGACGGACCTCGTCCACACCAAGGCCAAGATCAAGAACATCGTCCCCACCGCGCTGCGCAACGACCTCGACGCCGGCAAGGTCATCATCGTCGCCGGCTTCCAGGGCCTCACCGAACAGGGCCAGATCACCACCCTCGGACGCGGCGGCTCCGACCTCACCGCCATCGCGCTCGCCGCCGCGCTTCACGCCGACAAATGCGAAATCTACACCGACGTCGACGGCGTCTACACCGCTGATCCGCGCCACGTGAAGGACGCACGCA
>CAYYVB010000601.1:1217-1541 GCA_964475035.1 uncultured Opitutaceae bacterium
CGAGTTCGCCAAGAACCACGGCGTCGTTTTCGAAGTCCGCAGCAGTTTCAACCATAACCCGGGAACCATCGTGAAAGAAGAAGTCGCTTACATGGAAAAGGTCGTCGTCCGCGGCGTCGCCGTCGACAAGGACCAAGCCAAGGTCGTCATCAGCCATCTCCCCGATCAGGCCGGCAGTGCCGCCGTCGTCCTCCGCGCCCTCGCCGAGGCGAACATCAACGTGGACATGATCGTGCAGAACGTCGGCCGAAACGGTTTCGTGAACCTCACCTTCACCGTCCCGAAGGACGACGCGCACGGCGCCGTGAAGGTGCTGCCCGCGGT
>CAYYVB010000602.1:0-1540 GCA_964475035.1 uncultured Opitutaceae bacterium
GACGAGCACCTCGAGCGGCACGGCCTTCTCGCCGCGCAGGATGCGGAAGAGCAGCGGCACGGCCTCCGCGACCATCGCATCGTTGGCGCCGGCGACGGTCGAGAGCGGCGGATCGAAATACTCGGCGAGCTCGTAGTCGCCGACGCCGACGACGGCGACGTCGCGCGGCACGGAGAGGCCGGCGTGCTTGATCGCGCGGCAGGCACCGATGGCGAGCGAGTCGTTGACCGCGAAGAGCCCGTCGAGCTTGCCGCCCTTGGCGAGGAAGACCTCGAGCGCGGCCGCGCCCTGCTGCGGCTGCAGGCCGGGGCTGACGAGATCGATCGGCGCGCGGCCGGTGCGCTCGCGCACGGTGCGGTTGAACGCCGCGAGGCGGTCGGCGGTCGTGTGCGTGAGGAGCCGGCCGTGCAGGATGGCGGGCTGTTTGCAGCCGGCGTCGAGCAGCACCTCCGCGGCGCGCCGGCCGACGAAGTCCGGCGCCTCGAGCACGCAGTTGTAGCTCGGGATGCGGCGGCCGAGCACCACCACCGGATACGGCAGCCGCGCCTTGGCGAGGAACTGGTCGTCCTCGGGCAGCGTGTTGGTGATGATGACGCCGTGGTAGCGGTTGGCGTCGAGCAGGCCGGGCTTCTCGCGCAACCGGCCGGCGTGGAACATCTCGATCGCGACGGCGTAGCGCGTGTATTCGGTCGTCTGCACATCGACCGCCCGCTGCAGGGCGCGCAGGGCCTGGCTGACGAGCGGGAGCGGCGCCTCGAAGGAGGTCAGGATCGCGAGGTCGAACTGCCGGGTCGCGGCCTTGTGGGCCCGCAGGCGCCGGCCGGCCATGTTGGGCACGTAGCCGAGCTCGGCCGCGGCCTCGCGGATGCGCCGCACCGTGTCCTCCGACAAGCGCCGTTCGACGCCGCGATTCGACAGCGCCGAGGAAACGGCGGCCGGCGACACGCCCACGTGCTCCGCGATCTCATAAATCGTGACCGCGGGGCGACTGGCAGACTTCTGAGGCACGCGCAGACGTTTGGCGCACCGCACGGCGCGTTTCGAGGGAATTCTTTTCTCCGTCCGCGCCGCGGACTGGCGGCGCGGGGTGCGCGCAGCGGCGACCGGCGTTGCAAGTGCGAGCCTGGCTCAGGCGAGCCGCGTCGGATCGATGCCGAGGACCTGGGCCGCCTTGGCCTTGTCGCCGCCGGTGGCGTGGAGGACGCGGGCGAGGTATTGTTTTTCCTGTCCCGCGAGGTAGTCGGCGAGCGTGGGCCAGTCCTTCAGCTCGTGCACGCGCAGCGGCAATTGGGCCGAAGTGACCACGCGAGTGGCGGAGGTCGAGAGGGTCTGCGAAATGACCTGGTTGAATTCCGCCAGGTTGCCCGGCCAGCGGTAGGCGCGCAGCGTCGTCAACGCGTCCTCGGTAAACTCGATCTGGCGCGCATCGAACTGCGGATTCGCGGAGCGCGTCGCGACGTCGGCAAGCAGTGCGGGGATGTCCTCCGGGCGCTCGCGCAGCGGCGGCAGGTGCACGGGCAGCGCGGCGATGCGGTAGAAC
>CAYYVB010000603.1:0-1534 GCA_964475035.1 uncultured Opitutaceae bacterium
CGCTTCAATCGATCAGCCGCTTTATCAGGCCCTGCAGACCTGGCGGCGGCGCAACACGCCGCCTGCGCATCTGAAGTCGTTTTTTTCACGTCAACGGCGATCCCGCGCCGAAATCGATGCGGAGCTCAAGAAGCACCGGATCAAAAAGCCCGAGGATGCGTTCGCGCGCTTCCCCGACGACAGGGCCACCGCGCAGCGGCTTTATCAGGCCGCGAGGGCCCGCCAGACTCGCTGATGTGTTATTGACATAAGCTCTTAACTCTTTCATCCTTCGCGGGTGTCGGAGAGGGAGCATCGCTATGTCGGAGACTGCTTCGCTGAAACTGCTGGACCGCAGAGGTCTGGCTAAACTCGGCATCACGTTCAGCCGCGGGCATTAGTGGCGTCTCGAGAGCCGCAATGAATTCCCCCGGCGCGTCAAACTCACCAGAAACGGACGCTGCGGCTGGCTTGAATCCGAGATCCATTCATGGCTGCAGCAGCGCGCGGCCTCGCGCCCCGAGGGGAGGCGCGCATGACGGCCGCGATCACCAGACTGGAGCTGCTCGATGCCGTTCAGGTGGAATGGCCGACCGGTCCCCGCCTCTCTTTGATCGAGGGCGCGGACGCGGCCCGCCGGTTCGGGGAGACCCTCGCTGCCGACCTCCTGGACTTCCGGAGCGGCGCATTGCCATGGGCCGATGTCGATCCGGGCTGCCTTCTTTATGGACCGCCCGGCACCGGCAAAACCACCCTCGCCCGCGCCATCGCGGCGCGGTGCGGGGTCGCGTTCATTCCCACGTCCTACGCCGAATGGGCCCTTGGCACGGAAGGCGGCAACGAGGTCATCAGCCGTATCAGGGCAGCGTTCGAAGCCGCGCGCTTCCACGCGCCCTGCATCCTGTTCATCGACGAGATCGACTCGTTTCCAAGGCGCGGCTACGGCGCGCACAACGCGGGGTATTTTACATCGCTCAGCAACACGCTTCTGACGGAAATCGGCAGCTCCGCCGGCGTCGTCGTGATCGCTGCCTGCAACGATCCCTCAGTGCTCGACCCTGCCCTGCTTCGCTCGGGTCGCCTCGATCAGAAGATCGAAGTGCCCCTTCCTGGTCCGGCCGCCCTGCCCGGCATCTTCCGCTATCATCTGGAGGACGCGGCATCGCAGATCAGCGAGCTGGAGCGACTTGCCCTGCTCTGCGTCGGACGCAGCGGCGCGGATATCGCCAGAATCGTCAGGAGCGCGCGGCGCATCGCCCGCATCGGCAAAGCGTCTCTCGGAGACGCGCATCTCGAACAAGCCATCCTGACCGAGATCGCGTCATTGCCGCCGGAGCAGCTTCGGATCATCGCCGTGCACGAAGCCGGTCACGCGGCCATTCTTTACCGGATGCAGCCGGAAGCAGAGCTCGTCGTCTCGCTGGCATCGGCAACCACGGTGAGCCCGGTGCCTGCGCAATCGGCGTTCTATACGCGCAGCGACGTCGAAGAGCAGCTCGTCGGCCTGCTTGCGGGACGCGCCGCAGAAGAAGTTCTGCTGGGCGCGGTCTCAGGC
>CAYYVB010000604.1:0-1532 GCA_964475035.1 uncultured Opitutaceae bacterium
CGGGTGGACGCGCCCACCCCGGATTCCGCTGCGCTTCTTCCGGGCTACGAGACGTAGCCGCCGCCAGCCTCTCGTAGCCCGGAAGGAGCGCCGCGACAGCGGCGCGGAATCCGGGTGAGGCGTGCCGAGGCGACCAGTCCTTGCCCGCGCAGTGCTGGCCGACGATAACCCGCGCCCCACCGATTGCCACCGCGCCGCGACACGCAGCACACTCGGCGCTCCTCCTCGAGCCCCGGAGTTCCCGATGTCCACTCTCAACGGCGTACACCATCTCGCGATCATGACGGCAGACGTCAAATCGCAAATCGAGTTCTTCTCGGACGTGCTCGGCATGAAACTGAAGGCGCTGTACTGGATGCACAACGTCGACGGTTACTTCCACGCCTTCATGGAACTGAACCCGCACTGCTCGGTGGCCTTCGTCTACGCGCCGGCGGTCAAGGACATCCCGACCGAGTTCGGCGTGTCGCACGCGGGTAATCCCGTCAAACCCTGCGCGCCGGGCGCCGTACAGCACCTTGCGTTCAACTGCGACACCGACGAGGAACTGCTCGCGATGCGCGATCGGATCCGATCCAAGGGCGTACGCGTGCTCGGCCCGCTGGACCACGGGTTCTGCAAGTCGATCTACTTCGGCGGACCCGAGAATCTCGTGCTCGAAGTGTCGACGTCCGCGTGCGGCATCGACGCCGAGGCCTGGATCGACCCGGAAGTCGTGCGCCTGAACGGGATCAGTGCCGAGGAACTCGCCCGCTACAAGAACCCGCCACCGTTCGAGCGGCCGGCGCACCCGGTACCGCAACCGCCCGCCGGCACCGGCCGGCCGGAGTACACGCAGATGGATCCGGCCTTCGGCGGCGCCTTCGATCTCGACGACGACTTCGTCACACGAGAACTGTCCGAGAGCACACCGCCGGTCCGCATCGCGTCAGCCGGATAGCGCCGGCAGCACGAAGTAGCCCGGATGAGCGCAGCGAATCCGGGAATTCGGGCAACCAGGCGCACGAGACCGATACCACCTTCACCGCCATTTCCAAATCGTCAGCCGCGAGCTTCGAGGGCGGTCCAAACTGATGGGTGAGTCGGCTGAATACGGGCCGTGCAAGCGCTTGCCGAGCGCCTCGCCCGAACAAGTGGAGCAAATCTGCAGCGAATTCATTCACGACTGCGCCAAGTGGATTCGCGCCAACGGCTGGATGGTGTTCCGGAAGCCGGAGGACGCCCAGCACGCCGCGAAGTGGCGCGCATCATCCACGCGGACGCCTACGAAAAAGGCCTCGCCGTCCCCGACCGGCGGGCGGACTGAGCCGCGCCCCGCAGCTACGGCGGGCTCTTGCCACCCACGTTCCGTAGCCCGGAAGGAGCGGCGCGCAGCGGCGCGGAATCCGGGGAGGTGGGGCACGGCACATCTATTGATCTTCATGCCACGAAGACTTCGCAGCTCGGAGGAGCGCAGCGAATCGCGGAACCACGCCGTCCCTGTGCCGGGTCGGCGTGCCGACTGACACGCACCCGCCGCGCAGTGCTCGCAC
>CAYYVB010000605.1:0-1201 GCA_964475035.1 uncultured Opitutaceae bacterium
ATGTGGAACGCAGCGGCACTTTGGCGGGTGCGAGAGCTGAATGAGGTCCGAATGCCGTTTCAAGTGCTCTTGGAAACCAAACACTTGTGGGTTTCCTTGGACCGCTGCGGATTGCGCCTGCCTGATTACGCAGGCGGCAAGGAATTGGCATTCCATTGGGACGACGACACCAGAATGTACTGAGACAGTAATCGGCTGACAGTAGCCGCGCCGGAACCGGTGGTCAGGCGGCTTCAGTCTGGTCGATGTTTTGTTGGTTGTCCTCCTGTGTGTTGTCGTTTGCGGGGATGCGATCGAGGAAGGCACGGCCGGGGGTGCGGCCGTTCATGCCACGGCCCTGATGGGGCCGGGCGGTGTTGTAGGTGACGAGGTAGGCGTCGAGCGCCTGCTGCATCTGCTCGACGGTCTCGAACCAGGTCCTGCGGCCTTCGACGCGGAAGTGCTCGTCGAGCAGCGTGCGATGGAAGCGCTCGACGATGCCGTTCGATTGCGGCCGTCGCACCTTGGTCTTGCGATGCTCGATGCCTTCGAGCTGGAGGAACAGCTCGTAGGGGTGGCGATCGGGCCGGCCGCAGAACTCGCGGCCATTGTCCGACAGGACGGTCTTGATCGGCACGCCGTGGTCCTCGAAGTGGGCACGACATCGGTGTTGAGCAGATGCACGGCGGTCAGCGGCATCTTGTTGGTGTAGAGGCGGCCCCAGGCGAAGCGCGAGCAGCAGTCGATGGCGGTCTGCAGGTAGACCTTGCCGATCGCCTTGAGGTGGCCGACGAAGAAGGTGTCGACGGCCACCAGATCGCCGCTGTAGTGGGCCTCGATGTGGCGTTCGCGGAACTCCGGGCTGAAGCGTTCGAGGGCCGCCACCTGCTCCTCGTTGAGCTGCACGATGCGGTCGGCCGAGGCCTTCTCCAGTCGCATCAGCCGGTCATGCTTGCCGAGCAGGCCGTGGCGGCTCCACACGCCGCGCACCCCGCTCGACGAGACCTGGATGCCGGCCAGCGCCAGCTCGCCGGCGACCCTGAGCGCGCCGTGGCAGGGGTGGGCCAGGCAATGGTCGAGGATCGCCTTCTCGACGTCCTCGCCGACCCGGTTGGGGTGCGGGTTGCGCGGGCCGGCGATCCTGTCGAGCAGGCCGTCGGCGCCGTAGGTCTGGAAGTTGCGCCGGATCTCGTAGAACTGCTGGCGGCTGTAGCCGACGATG
>CAYYVB010000605.1:1211-1531 GCA_964475035.1 uncultured Opitutaceae bacterium
ACGCGGAAGTGCTCGTCGAGCAGGGTGCGATGGAGGCGTTCGAGGATGCCGTTGGACCGGGCCTCGCTGACGTTGCCGAGGTCGGTGGCCAGCTCAAGCAGGCTGAGCTTGCGCCTCCGAGGTCATGTCGTTCTCCGTTCGAGGTTGGATGTGCTTCACAACACCATCCTAACCCCGGCCGGGAGCGGCGTGGCCACACCGGGCATCGCTGCGATCGGGGCCTGCGGCCCCTCCCTTCGCGACACCCGGTGTGGCGCAAACTGTCAGGTCAATATCGTCTCAGTTCACACTAGCGCCGTAGCGAGGGAGCGGCCTTGCGG
>CAYYVB010000606.1:0-1528 GCA_964475035.1 uncultured Opitutaceae bacterium
CGAGGTGGCCGGAGGAGCACTTGTGGACGGCGTCGATGGCGAGGCCGCGGGCTTGAGCACAGGCGTGGGCGAGGATTTCGGTCTGCAACTTCATGGGCGGAAAAAGTGCAGCGAGTTAGGGCGGCGAGGCGCACGCGTGCAAAACCCAAATGGAAAATGCCGCGGGCGCGCGGCGCACGCGGCACGATCCCGGCTGGAAACTTTGACGGCCGGCGCGAAAGCTGTCCTTTTTCCAGCGCCCCGCTCGGCCGGGCGTGGCGCACTTCCCGCACCCCCTTCTTCCTACTCATGACCCTCCACCGACTCGCGTTCACCTCTATCACCCTCGCCCTGCTGTCTGCCGCCCCGGCGATCGCGCAGGATGTCACCACCGACAAGGGCAAGGTCAGCTATGCCCTCGGCTACCGTGCCGGCCTCGAGATTGCCAATGTCCTCGCCAGCGGTGAGCAGCTGGACATGGCCACGGTGATCAAAGGCCTGCAGGACGCCGCAGCACGCAAGGATCCGGCGGCGTCAGGCGAGCAGTTGGGTGCGGCCCTCCAAGCTTTGCAAAACCGCATGCAGTCCCGCGCGCGGGCGCAACTCGAGCAACGCGCCGCGGACAACAAGACCAAGGGCGAGGCCTATCTCGCGGAAAATCTCCGGAAGCCCGGCGTGAAGGCGCTGCCCAGCGGCGTGCAATACCGCATCATCGAGGCCGGCTCCGGCGCGCAACCGACGCTGGAGAATCAGATCACGGTCGCCTTCCGCACCCAACTGCCCGACGGCACCGAAGTCGAGAACACCGAAAAAGCGATCAACGGCCAGGTTCCCGGACCGGTGACCGTTCGCCTGAGCGAGATTCCTCTGCCGGGTTTGCGCGAGGCCTTGCAGCAGATGCGCGGCGGCGCGCGGTGGGAAGTGGCCCTGCCGGGCGCCCAAGCCCACGGCACCAACATCAATCAGGTGGGGCCGATGGCCAATCAGGTCCTCATTTTCGATATCACCCTTTTGGAAGTCGGTCCCGTCGTGCCGCCTCCCGTGAAAAAATAGGCGGCGGCGCGACCGCGCACGTGGCAACAGCGAGCGCGGGAGTTGCGCGCCAGTGCGCAACCGACAAAGACACGGGCCGATCCGGGCGAAGAAAAAGCGAGCCTCGCGGCTCGCTTTTGAAAATCGGTCGGGGAGCGGAAGGCTCAGGCCTTGGCTTCCTCGAAGCGCTTCTCCTTGACCGCCATGGCGGCCTTGCCGGTGCGCTCGCGGAGGTAGTAGAGGCGGGCCTTGCCGGGCATGGAGTCGCGCTCGACCTCGATCTTCTCGAGGTTCGGGGAGTTGACCGGGAACACGCGCTCGACGCCCTCGCCGTAGCTGATACGGCGGACGGTGAACGTCTCGTGGATGCCGGTGCCCTTGTGGGCGATGACGACGCCGGAGAAAATCTGGACGCGCTCCTTGTCACCTTCGCGGACCTTGGTGTGGACGCGGACGCCGTCACCCACCTTGAAGGGGGCGGTCGCGTGCTTCACCTGGCTGGCGGTGAGTTCTTTGA
>CAYYVB010000607.1:0-1528 GCA_964475035.1 uncultured Opitutaceae bacterium
AGTCGGCGAACGACAGGTAGCGCTCGAACATCTCGCGTGCGATCGACTTCGGCCGCACATTCTCGCTCTCCACCCACGGGTGCGCGGCGGCGAACGCGTTGAATGTTTCGTAGAGAAACTCCCGCTGCGGCTTCGGGTGCTCGGTGATCTCCTCGAGCTTGGCCATGCGTTCGTCGTAGGGCACGCCTGCGGCCTTCAACTCCTCGAGTTTCGCGGTCTTCAAGCGGTCGATCTGACGGCGCAAGATCTGGTCCGGATCCTCCACGATCGCCTCGCAAAGCGTTAGCACGTCGAACGGATAGTCCGCCCCCTCGCGGTCGAGCAGCGGCAGCGTGTCGATGAGGTAGAGCGAGAGCGCCTGGTGGAGCGAGAAATCGTCCTGCAATTCCACGCTCACCTGCAACCGTCGCCCGCTCGGTTGGTGCGGGATGAACTTCACGATGCCGCGGTCGAGCAGCGCGCGGAACAACTGCCACGCGCGGCGGCGCAAGGCGTTCTTCTTCGTCGGCGTCTCGTGACAATCCCGGATCAACCGCTGCATCGCGCGGCAACCGTCGGCCTCGCGGCTGAGCACGAGCAGCAGCATCCCGTGCGAAACGTTGAACCGGGAAAGCAATTCCTCCGCCGGCGCCGTGCGCAGGCGCTCGAAGGTCTTCGCATCCCAGCCGACCGCACCCTCGGGTGCGCGGGCCTTGACGAGCTTCTTCCGCTTCGCCGGGTCGGCGGCGGCCTTCTCCTCGGCGCGCTTGTTCTCGATCACCCATTCGGGCGCCTGCACGACGACGTGTCCCTTCGCGTCGTAACCGGCGCGACCGGCGCGGCCGGCAATCTGGCGGAAATCGCGCACGCTGAGCACGGCGGCCTTCTGGCCGTCGTATTTCCAGAGCTGGGTGAAGACGACGGTGCGGATCGGGACGTTGATGCCGACCCCGAGCGTGTCGGTGCCGCAGATAACCTTGAGCAGGCCCTTCTGCGCGAGCTGTTCGACGAGGATACGGTATTTCGGCAGCAGGCCGGCGTGGTGCACGCCGATGCCGTGACGCAGCCAGCGCTTCATCTCGCGGCCATAGGGGCTGTTGAACTTGAAGCGCTCCAACTCGGTCGCGAGCGCGGCCTTCTCGTCCTTCGTGCAGACATTCAGGCTCATCAGCGCCTGTGCCGCCTCGGCGGCCGCACGCTGAGTGAAATGCACGAGATAGATCGGCGCGCGGTCGAGCGCGAGCAGGTCGGCGATCTTCTCCGCGAGTGGCGTCTCGGAATACTCGAACTCGAGCGGCACCGGCCGGCGGTCGCTCCGCACGGTGGCCGACGGGGCGCCGGTGACGCGCGTGAGCTCGCGCTCGAAGAATTCCGTCGCACCCAGCGTAGCCGACATGAGGAGAAAACGCGCCTGCGGCAAGGTGAGCAGCGGCACCTGCCAGGCGTGCCCGCGCTCGGCGTCCGAGTAATAGTGAAATTCGTCCATGATCACCGCGCCGATCTCCGCGCGGTCGCCGCGGTGCAGCGCCATGTTGGCGAGGATCTCGGC
>CAYYVB010000608.1:0-1522 GCA_964475035.1 uncultured Opitutaceae bacterium
GGGCCACGCCGAGGCGGGCGACGCGAACCTTGGCGCCGACCTGGGATTCGACGACCCCGCGGAGGTGGTCGCCCACGCCGCCGAACTGGGCGGCACCGCCGGCTTCACCGGCTTCGACGGCGACATAGTTGCCGTCCTTGTCGACGAGGCCTTCGCCCACGACGATGACGCAGTGCTTCTCGCGCTTGAGGATGCGGCGGACGTCGTCGGCGAACTTGGCGTCGTCGAACGCGACTTCCGGCAGATAGACGAGGTGCGGGGGATCGTTCGGATGGTCGCGGCGCTTGGAGAGCGTGGCGGCGGCGGCGAGCCAGCCGGTGTTGCGGCCCATGACCTCGATGATGGTGACGAGGTCGTTCTGCGCGGTGGCGTCGCCGTCGACGGCGAGTTCGCGCACGGTGGTGGCGATGAATTTGGCGGCGCTGCCGTAGCCGGGGCAGTGGTCGGTGACGGAGAGGTCGTTGTCGATCGTCTTCGGCACGCCGATGACGCGGAGCTCGTAGCCCTGGGCCTTGGCGAGCTCGGCGATCTTGGCGGCGGTCTCCTGGGAATCGGCGTCGCCGATGTGGAAATAATAGCGGATGTTGTGCGTCTTGAGGACCTCGAGGGCGCGCTCGATGTCCTGCGGCTTCTTCAGCTTGGCGCGGCAGCTGCCGAGGGCGGCGCCGGGCGTGTAACGCAGACCGCGGATGGCCTGTTGGGATTCGGCGGCGAGATCGACGAGGTCCTCATTGACGAGGCCGAGCACGCCGTTGAGCGCGCCGTAGACCTCCTCGATGCAACCGTGATTGAGCGCCTCGGAGACGATGCCGGCCACGCTGGCGTTGATGACGGCCGTGGGGCCGCCGGATTGGCCGATGAGACAGTTTCCTGCGAGTTCTGCCATGGATGTGGGTGGTTTTAAGCTGTTAAAGAAGCGAAAAGAGGGTCCAAAAAAGTCCGGCCCTCCGGGACTGGCAAACCAATTCTCCCTCCGGGAGGGGAAATGGTAAAAAGAGGGGCGCAAGGCCGCACGCAGGCGGCCCGGGATGAGCGCCCGAACCGGTTCAGCTCAGAGCAGCTTGCCGGGCTGGTAGTCGGCGGCGCCCTTGGCCTTCTTCGCCAGCGGGGAGACCGTCGCGACGAACTCGTCCACCTGGTGCGGCGCGGCGCCGACGAAGCGGCTGCTTTGCGCGAGCACCTCGCGCAGTTTCTTCGCGGAGAGCCCGATGCGCTTGTCGCCGGCGAGGAGGGCGAGCAGGTCGGCGTTGCCGCCGCTGCGCAGCGCCTTCGCGGCGGCGAGGGCGTGCTGCTTGATCGCCTCGTGCGCCGTCTCGCGGCCGGCGCCCTGCTTCACGGCTTCCATCAGGATCGTCGTCGTGGCGAGGAAGGGCAGGTTGCGCTCGTTCTCGGCCGCGATCGCGGCGGGGAAAATCTCCATCTGGCGCAGGATCGTCAGATACGTCTCAAGCAGGCCGTCGAGGGCGAAGAACGCATCGGGCAGGGCCACGCGGCGCACGACCGAGCACGACACGTCGCCCTC
>CAYYVB010000609.1:0-1521 GCA_964475035.1 uncultured Opitutaceae bacterium
TTGAAGGTGTGGAAGAACTCCTCCTGGATGCGCTCCTTGCCGGCGAGGAACTGGATGTCGTCGATGAGGAGGACGTCCACGTTGCGGTAGCGCTGGCGGAACTTCGTGAGCGAGTTCTCCTGGATGGCGTGGATGAACTCGTTGGTGAACTTCTCCGTGGAGAGGTAGGCGATCTTGGCGTCGGGGTTGCGCTGGAGGATGCTGTGCCCGACAGCGTGCATCAGGTGCGTCTTGCCGAGGCCGGTGCTGCCGTGGATGAAAAGCGGGTTGTAGGCCTGCGCGGGGGCCTGGGCGACGGCGAGGGCGGCGGCGTGGGCGAGCTGGTTGTTCGAGCCGACGACGAAATTCTCGAAGGTGTTGCGCGGATTGAGCGAGCCGGCGATGGCGAGGCGCTCGTCGTAGCGAACGGGACGGTGCTTCGTGCCGCCGCGGACGGAGCGCGTGGCGGTCTCGGTGCGGGCAAGGGCCGGGGCGGCACTGCCGGCAACGGGGTCGATCTTCCGGAGCGAGACATGGACCATCCGGCCGGAGGCGAGGCGCAGGCGCTGAGAGAGGAGGTCGAGGTAGTTGTCGTGGATCCAGATCGCCGCGAAATCATTCGGCACGCCGAGCACGATGGCGTCCTCGGTCGATTCGAGGCAGGTCATCGGCTCGAACCACATCTGGAACACATCTTCCGGGAACAGACCCTTGAGGTCGCATTTCACGGTTTCCCAGAGACTGGCTTGAGACGAGAGGGGAGGCATGGGCACGGTTTGGGGCGGTCTTATTCACATCTCTCCGCCGGGACCTTGCGGCGCGTTCCGTGCGCGGTCAGTCAGCCATGTCTCAGTGGGGGAAATTGGGTATCCGGCCGGATGTCGGCGGGGCTCGGGAGAGTCACCCGCAGAAGTGCATCGTGGCCAGTGTCTAGGGCAGTGTCAGGTCGGTCTGGCGGACTGTGTGTCGCGACGGAGGCGGCAAAGAACAACGAAGAGGAGGTTCGTTAAAGAAGAAAGGGACGATAACGTGAATCAAAAAATGTCTTTCAAGGCCATCTTTCCGACAACTTGTTCACACCGGCGCGCGGATAACTTTTCGGTTTTTTTGGTTGCCCAAGCAAGGGTGCGCGCGGGGAGCGATTTTCCCTCGGAAAGGTGACGAAACGGTGACGTGCGATGTGACGCGCGCGGTCGTGGTGACGCGAATTCTGAAGCCCTTGGCGCGCGAATATAATTTTTGTCGCGATGCGGCGCAGGCAATTTCGAGCCCACTGGCGGGAGTGGAATATCCTGCTGCCTGGCTATGGCGCGACCTGCTGAGGCTCGGGATCGACCCATTTGCCGTGCTCGCGGATGAGCGCGATGAGGCGCGCGTCGGCCTCGGCCTGGGGGATGTTGTATTGGACGCAGTTCTTGCCGACGTAGAGGTTGATCTTGCCCGGCGCGCCGCCGACGTAGCCGAAATCCGCGTCGGCCATTTCGCCGGGGCCGTTCACGATGCAGCCCATGATGGCGATCTTCACGCCCTTGAGGTGGCCGG
>CAYYVB010000610.1:0-1509 GCA_964475035.1 uncultured Opitutaceae bacterium
AACGTCGTCGCCACCTACGGCTTCACCGAGGCCAAGCTGGCGTTCACAGAATGCCCCTTCCCGCTCGGCCACACCCCGCCCGGCTACCACCTCTACCCCGACATGGGCATCTTCGAGGTCATCGATCCCGAGACCGGCAAGGTCCTGCCCGACGGCCAGGCCGGCGAGATCGTGTGGACGCCGCTCGAGCAACGCGGCACGGTCGTGCTCCGCTACCGCACCGGCGACCACATCGAGAACGGCCTGAACTACGAGCCCGGCCCGGATTGCGGGCGGCGCATGCCGCGCCTCCTCGGCCGCATCTCGCGCGTGTCGGACTACCGCTCGCTCCGCTTCCAGAAGGTCAAGGGCACCATCATCGACTTCAACGAGCTCGAGCACGCCCTCGACGACGTGCGCGGCCTCGGCTCCTGGCAGATCGAGCTGCGCAAGGCCCACGACGATCCCCTCGAGCTGGACGAGATCAACATCCATGCCACGCGCACCGACGGCGTGGACGAGGAAGCCCTGCGGCTGTCCATCACCAACATGCTGCACAGCCATTTCGAGATCCGGCCCAACAAGATCCTCTTCCATCCGCCCGAGAAGATCCGCGAGCTGCAGAAGGTCGGCGTCGCGCTCAAGGAGCAGAAGGTCGTGGACAACCGCCCCAAGGCCGTCGCCGCCCCGCACCAACCCCCGCCTCCCCGCCCATGAAGGAACCGCTCTACATCGTCGACGGCCTGCGCACGCCCTTCGCGCGCATGGGCACCACCCTCGCCGCCTGCCCGGCGGACGACCTCGGCCGCACCGCCGCCGCCGCCCTCCTCGCCCGCACCGGCCTCGATCCCGCACTGGTCGACGAGGTCATCTTCGGCTGCGTCGGCAACCCGGTCGAGGCGGCCAACGTCGCGCGCGTGATCGCCCTGCGCGCCGGCGTGCCCGAGTCGGTGCCCGCGATCACGGTTTCGCGCAACTGCGCCTCGGGCTTCGAGGCCGTCACCCTCGCCGCGCAGAAGGCCGCGGCGGGCGACGGCGACCTCTTCCTCGTCGGCGGCACCGAAAGCATGAGCAACTACCCGCTGCTCTACAACGCCGGCGCCACCAAGAAATACGGCGAACTCGCGAAAGCGAAGACCGCGGGCCAGAAAATCGGCGCGATCCTCAAATTCCGTCCCGCGGACTTCGCCCCCCGCATCAGCCTGCTGCTTGGCCTGACCGATCCCGTCTGCGGCCTCGGCATGGGCCAGACCGCCGAGGTGCTGGCGCGCGACTGGAAGATTTCCCGCGAGGAGCAGGACCGCTTCGCGCTCCGCTCGCACCAGCGCGCCGAGGCCGCGCGCGCCCGGCTCGCCGAGGAGATCACGCCCGTCTATCCGCGCGGCGGCCGGGACGCCGCCGCGGTGGAGGCCGACAACGGCGTGCGCGACGGCCAGACCATGGAGGCGCTGGCGAAGCTGCGCGCCGTGTTCGACAAGCGCGGCGGCACCGTCACCGCCGGCAACGCCTCGCAGGTCACCGACGGCGCCG
>CAYYVB010000611.1:0-1508 GCA_964475035.1 uncultured Opitutaceae bacterium
GTTCTGCCTCTGTTCCCACTTCCGGGGACCTCCCATCTCGGATGCCTGCCGTTCTTCCCGCCGGCCTTGTCGCTGGCGGGCTGCCATGCATGCTTCCGCCGAACACAACATGACCAACTCCGCCTCCGTCGCCGGGATTTTCGGCGACCTCAAACACGCTGTCCGCCTTTTGCTCAAGAGCAAGGGCCTGACCCTCGCCACCCTGCTGACCTTGGCCCTGTGCATCGGGGCGACGACCGCAATCTTCTCAAGCGTGTATTCGCTCATGTTGAAGCCGCTGCCTTTCGCGCAACCTGACCGCATCGTCGAGCTCTTCACCTCCGCCAAGAAGGCCGGTCTCGACCGCATGCCGGCGAACGTTCCGATGTATCTCGACTACTCGCAGACCGCCACGTCCTACGAAACGCTCGCGCTCTGGAACTTCACCTTTGTGATGATGGGCGAGAACGACCAGACCGTGCGCGTTCCAATCGCCCGCGCGACGGCGGAAATTTTTCCGCTCCTCCGCATCCAGCCGATCCTCGGCAGCTTCTTCACCAAGGAGCAGAACAAGCCCGGCGCGGACAAGGTCGTCGTGCTCACGCAGTCCTACTGGCAAACACAGTTCAACGAGAGTCCCGAAGTCATCGGCCGCGAGGTCCAGATCGACAGTGAGACCTACAAGGTCATCGGCGTGGCGCCACGCGTGTTTGAGGCCTTCGATAGCCGGGTGAAATTCCTCGTCCCGCTCTCCTGGCAACCGACACAGGAGAATCCGCAGGGACGCTATGGCGTTGGCATCAATCTCTTCGGACGGCTTAAGCCCGATGTCAGCGCCGGCCAAGCCGACGCCGAGGCCAAGACGCTCGAGCAGCGCTACGTCGACGCGTCGCCGCCGCAGGTGAAGGCCTTCGCCGATCGCTCGGGCATGACGATGAACGTCGGTGGCGTGCAGGAACAGCGCGTCCAGCCGGTCCGGCCCACGCTGCTCCTGCTCCAGGGCGGCGTCGCCTTCGTGCTGCTCATCGGTTGCGTGAACGTCGCCAACCTCCTCCTCGTCCGCTCGAACGCGCGTCAATCCGAGCTCGCCATCCGCTCCGCCCTTGGCGCGAGCCGCGGCACCATCGCCCGCCAGCTCATCCTGGAGAGCTTGCTCCTTACCTTTGTCGGCGCCGGTCTCGGCCTCGGGCTCGCCTGGGGCGCGCTCAAGGTCACCAACACTTACCTCACCAAGATGCTGCCGCAGTCGATGCCGGCCGCGCTCGACTGGCGCGTGCTGGGCTTCGCCATCGGGTTGGCGCTCGTGGTCGGCCTGCTCATCGGCCTCGTGCCGGTCTTCCACACGCTGCGCACGAACCTAGCCGAGGTCATCCAACGCAGCTCGCGCGGCTCCTCGTCCGGCCGCGGCGTGCGCACGCTGAGCAGCCTGCTCGTCATCGCGCAGGTCGCGATCGCGCTGATGCTCCTCACCGGCGCCGGCCTGCTCGTGCACAGCTTCGCGCAGGCGATCAAGGTCGACACCGGTCTCA
>CAYYVB010000612.1:0-1504 GCA_964475035.1 uncultured Opitutaceae bacterium
GTGCACGTTCGACCCGCTGAAGCATCAGAAGAAAAAGGACGTCCGCATCGGCACCCGCGCCGGCAGCATCAGCGTCTATTGCGCCCGCGAGGCCCTGCTCGACGCCGGCGTGAACCTCGACACGCGCGACAAGAGCCGCGTCGGCATCTACGTCGGCATCACGGAGCACGGCAACGTCGAGACCGAGAACGAGGTCTACAATATCTCTCTCTTCAAATACGACACGAAGTTCTGGACGCACCACCACAACCCCCGGACGGTCGCCAACAACCCGGCGGGCGAGGTGTCGCTCAACCTCGGCGTCACCGGCCCGGCCTACACGATCGGCGCCGCCTGCGCCGCGGGCAACATGGGCCTCATCCACGCCGCGCAGATGCTGCGCCTCGGCGAGGTCGATTTCGCCATCGCCGGCGGCGTGAGCGAGAGCCCGCAGACCTTCGGCATCTTCGCCGGCTTCAAGAGCCAGAACGCCCTCGCCACGCACGCCGATCCGACGAAGGCGAGCCGCCCCTTCGACAAGGCGCGCAACGGCATCGTCATCTCCGAGGGCGGCTGCCTCTACACGCTTGAACGCCTCGAGGACGCGCAGGCGCGCGGTGCGAAGATCTACGGCGAGATCGCCGGCTATTGCGTTAATTCCGACGCCACCGACTACGTGTTGCCCAACCCGGAACGCCAGGCCGAGTGCGTCGCCAAGGCCTTGGTCAACGCCGGTCTGACCGTGGACGATATCGACATCGTCAACACCCACGCCACCTCCACGCCGCAGGGCGACATCCAGGAATGCCAGGCGATCGCCGCCGCCTTCAAGTCGCGCCGGGAGCCGGTCGCGATCAACAACACCAAGAGCTTCATCGGCCACTGCATGGGCGCGGCCGGCGCGCTCGAGTTGGCGGGCAACCTGCCGAGCTTCGACGACCTCGTCGTCCATCCGACCATCAATGTGGATGAGCTTGATCCGCAGTGTGATATCCCCGGTCTGGTCATCAACCAACCGCGGTCGGTTAAACGGGTTGACGCCATCCTCAATAATTCCTTCGGTATGCTCGGAATTAATTCCACGCTCATCATCAAGCGCTTCAAGGCCTGACCCATTTCCCAACGCACACCATGACGAAAGACGACTGCAAGAAGCTGGTTATCGACATCATCTCGGACATCGCGCCCGATGAGGACCTCAGCAACATCAAGTCCGACATCCGCCTGCGCGACCAGCTGCAGCTCGATTCGATGGACTTCCTCGACATCGTCATGGAGCTCCGCAAGCGCCACGGCATCGAGGTCCCCGAGGCCGACTACATGCAACTCGCCTCGCTCGACAGCTGCGCCGACTACCTGACGCCGAAGTTCCAGGCCAAGGGTTGAGCCGCCGATCGCTTTTCCTCTTTCCGGGCGGGGTCTCCGAACCCCGCCTTTTTCGCGCGTGAACACCGCCACCCACTACGACGTCGTCATCATCGGCGCGGGCATGTCCGGCCTCGCCGCCGGCATCCGGCTGGCGCAC
>CAYYVB010000613.1:0-1502 GCA_964475035.1 uncultured Opitutaceae bacterium
ATTACTTCGCGAATTGGAAGGCGCTGGCCGACGTCTGGCCGGTGCGCTGATCCGCTTTCCCTGAGCAAATGCCCGCGGGGCGGCGGGCCGACCGCCGCCCCGCTTTTCTTTCCCCACCACGCCTCCCGTTCCTCCCATGCTCGCACCCGCCCACTCTCCCGCTTCGCCGCCGCTCGGCTCCGGCTCCGCCACCGCGCGCGCCGGGCGCTTCTTCACGGGCGCGGGCCTCATGGTCTTCCTCGTCACGGCCCTGACGGCCTACGAGGTGTTCCTCCTCTTCACGATCTTCTGGCCGCTGGAGAGCGGCTGGCTCGGCGGCTTCGTGCGCGATTTCCAGCTCTGGTGCTACAACCTCGACCCGCGCACCGGCGGCATGTCGTGGACCGCCGTCAGCGTCATGCTGATCGAGCCGCTCTTTGTCGTCGGCGTCGCCGTCGTGCTCTGGCGCTCGACGCTGCTCCGACTCCGCCACGCGGACACGTGGCGCCGTCACGCGGGCGCGGCCGTCGCCGGGCTGCTCGTCATCGCCGCCGCCATCGCCGGCCTCGTCGCCTACGCGCAGGCCGAGGCGCGCGCCGCGCAGGTTTTGCCGCCCTTCCCCGGCGAACGCATCCGCGTCGCACTCGACATTCCCGCTGTGCCGTTGATCGACCAGAAGGGTGCACCGTTCAGCTTCTCCGATCTGCGCGGCGAGGTCGTGCTCGTCACCGGCATCTACGCCGCGTGCACGACGGCGTGTCCCGAGATCCTCAAGGAGACGCGCGCCCTTCTCGCCGAACTCACGCCCGCCGAGCGCGCCGGGGTGCGGGTCGTGGCGCTGACGCTCAATCCGGAATACGAAACCGCCGAGCTGATGGACCTCATGGCGCAGAGCCAGGGCTTCACGCACCCGGAGTTCCGCTACGTCAACACCGCGCGCCCGGCCGACATGCTCGACCTGCTCTCGCGCCTGCAATTCTCCCGCGTCCGCAATCCCGAGACCGGCGTGATCGACCACGTGAACCTCTTCCAGCTCGTCGATCGCGAGGGCCGGATCGCCTACCGCTTCACGCTCGAGCCCCGTCACCGCGCCTGGCTCCGCGATGCCCTCCGCTCCCTCCTCCACGACCATGTCCCTTCCCCGCCGTCATCCACCCCGTGAACTCCCGCGCCACGCCCGACCGGGAAAGTGTAACCTAATAGGTTACACTTTCCTTCTCCACCGAGGGGAAGCGTCCGTTTTTTGTAACCTATTAGGTTACACTGCCGGAAGGTGGAGGGCGGCATGAGCGCGCACGTTTCCATTCCTCCCGCGCATCCGGAGCCGGATTGCGAGTTGCTGGCGGATACTCTGGGGCCGGGGTCAGATCCGCACGTGCAGCATGAGCCGCCGCCCGGGGCGGTGCGCGGCGGGCGCGGGCTGGCGGGGGCGGAGAAACTCTTCGTGGGCGCGGATGCGTGGGTGGAGCGCGCGTTGCCGCGGGCCTTCAACCCACTCGCGCAGCTTGGGCCGCTGGCCAACG